>JBOGJK010000878.1:0-4320 GCA_050745345.1 Thermoanaerobaculia bacterium | reverse complement strand
CGGCCTTGACCACGCTCGACCAGGCCACGTACCTCGGCGGGCTCAGCAGGGACTTCGCCCTAGCTCTCGCGATCCATCCGACGTCGGGTGAGGTGTACGTGGCCGGGGAAACGTACTCCACGTATTTCCCCGGCACGACCGGTGGGGCGCAGGCGGCATACGGCGGCGGCGGTGACGCCTTCGTCGCGCGTTTGAACGCGGCCTTGACCACGCTCGACCAGGCCACGTACCTCGGCGGGCTCAGCAGGGACTTCGCCCTAGCTCTCGCGATCCATCCGACGTCGGGTGAGGTGTACGTGGCCGGGTACACCTACTCCACGGATGTCCCCGGCACGACCGGTGGGGCGCAGGCGGCGTGCGTAGAAGCCTCCTTTGGGTGGTGCGACGACGCCTTCGTCGGGCGTTTGAACGCGGCCTTGACCACGCTCGACCAGGCCACGTACTTGGGCGGGAGCAACTTCGACGCCGCCCTCGCACTCGCGATCCATCCGACGTCGGGTGAGGTGTACGTGGCCGGGGGCACGTACTCCACGGATTTCCCCGGCACGACCGGTGGGGCACAGGCGGCGAGCGGCGGCGGCGTCGGCTACAAAGACGCCTTCGTCGCACGCTTGACGCCGGATCTGGCCGCCCTTCCCAACCTTTCCTTCTTCACGCTGACGCCCTGCCGGCTGATCGACACGCGCACGACCAATCCGCCGGGCCTCGCCGCGGGCTCCGACCGGGTCTTCACGCTCGCCGGCAAGTGCGGAATCCCTGCGAGCGCCCAGGCGCTTTCCCTTAACGTAACGGTCACGCAGCCAAGCGCCGGCGGCCACATCCGCCTCTATCCCGCGGGCAGCCCGCGGCCGCTGGTCTCGACTGTCAATTACGCCCAGGGCCAGACCCGCGCCGGGAATGCGGTCCTGAAGCTCGGCAACGGCGGGACGCTGGCGGTCTTCTGCGGCCAGGCCACCGGAACCGCGCACTTCATCGTGGACATCAACGGGTACTTCGAGTAGGCGCACGTCAACGGCTGGCCGTCATGATGATCGTAATGCCCCAGACCACTATCCTGTTCCGGGAGAAAGGGCTTTCGCCGTCGGCGAGGGACTCGTCCGGTGCTTTGGCTCTCCTGCGGAATGCCACCCGATGCCGGGGCCTCCTGATTCTCCGTGTTTTCTCCGTGTCTTGCCGTCAGCCGTGGGGAGTCCAGAGCAGACCGCCGGAGCCAAGCCGTTGAACGATCTACTCTGAGCTGTCGTCGGCTCCCGTGGGCTCCCGCTGGTCCTGCCCTCCGGAGCTAAAGGTCCCGCGTTCGAATCGCGGCGGGCGCACCAACTCTTCCAGGCACTTCGCTCGACCGATCCCGGATCGAGAGCCCCGATTGTGCGAGAACTGTCCGGGTTCACTGCCTGGCCTCTTGGGGTTAGTGCAGAGATCGAAGCGACTTCACCGGTCGGCTGACTGCCAACGCAGGCGGAGACCTTTGACGTGCCCTCCTTGACCTGGCTGCGGAGTCCGGCGTCGACACAGGCCTGCGACCGCAGTTTACGGAAGTCGCCGATCGGCCTCCCGTTCCGGTGGAAGATCAGCGGGCAGCCGAGATGCCGGACCGCGAGCCGACGCTCGACCACCTTGCAAAACCAATCCTTGAGAACGATCGCCGCCTTCCCTCGCTGTCGGCAGCGTGTGCTCGACCTGCGGAAGGAGAAGCCGAAGTGTGTCCAGAAGCACCACGGGCTGCCGCTGACCGCGAGCGATAATGATTCTGTGATCCAACGATTTCTGAATGGTAGCTGTTTCCGCGAGGTCTATTCACAACCCTATTCCTACGCATGAAGCTCATGAGAGCCGACCGTTCATGAGCGGCCTCCTATGCGTCTACAGCGCGTCAGGGATCGCCCAGGACCTTCCCCGCTACCTGTCGGCACTCCGGCGCTTGGTCCATCGCGGCCCTGACGGGGAGGGCGCGCTTCTTCGTCAGAATCTTTTCCTGGGGGTACGAGTCTCCTCGGTGGGTCCAGGGGCGATGGGACAGCAGCCATTGGTCGGTGCCGAGGGGAAGATCAGCGTCGCCCTGGACGGCCATATCCATGACCGGGAGGAGCTCGCCCACAACCTTCGGGGGAAAGGGCATCGGGTCGACGCCTCGTCCGATCCAGCACTCGTTCTCGCTGCTTACGCGGAGTACGGGGAAGGCTGCTTCGAGAAATTGAAGGGCGTCTGGGCGATCGTCCTATGGGACGAGCATACGCACCGACTCGTCGTCAGCCGCGATCGGCTTGGCGTGCGACCGCTTTATTACTTCTCTGATGGTCCCCAATTCCTTCTTGCCTCCGAGATCAAGAGCATCCTGAGTCTCAATGCCGGGGCCCGTGCCATGAACCGCGGGCGCGTGCGCGAATTCGTCCGTAGCGGTCGCATCGACGACTGGACCGACACCCTCTTCGCTCGGATCCGGCCGGTTCCGCCGGGAACCACCCTCCAAATCCACGCGGACCAGGTCATCAGCAGGCGGTACTGGACCCTCCGTCCTTCCACCCGCCAGAGCCTTACGCCGGACTCCATCCTCGACAAGCTCGTGACCACGGTCGAGCGCCACATTCCGACGGATGTTCCCGTCGGTCTCTCTTTGAGTGGAGGCATTGACAGCTCTAGCATCGCCTGCATCTTGGCGCAGTCTTCCCTCCGGGGATCGCGCAGCGTCCGGGCGTTTAGCATCACGCCGCCGAAGACGACCGACGAGTCCTTCCTGATCGACGCAACGGTTCGTCACACGGGCATCCCCCATTCCTACGTGGCGCTCGACGGACTCGATTACCCTCGTTCGCTCGCGCAGCTCATCGACTTTCACGATGAGCCAATCCAGTTCTCAGGAGTCTTCTACCAGTTCGTTGTTCGGCAGCGAATGGCGGAGGCTGGGTGCAGAGCCGTCGTGGTGGGATACGGAGCCGACGAGATCTTCGGCGGCTACGAGTACCTCGCCGCGCCCTTCCTGGCCGCCCTCTTGGCAGACGGGCGGCTGGCGGACTCCGTCCGGTTTGTGCTCGGCGCAAGTGATTTCCTGCAGGTGCCGGCGTTCCGCATCGCCGAGAGGGCGCTGCGGTACACCCTTGCCCACGCCAGAGCGGCTCTTCTGCGGCCCATCAAGCGAGCCATCGGCGACGAGCCATTCCGGCGATTGCGGGGCGCGCCGCGGGCCGATTTGGACGTGCTGGGGCCGCTGGCCGATGGGAGAGAGACCGCAAGGTCGACGGACCCGATGGAGTTCGAGCTCCACGGGATCTCTCGGGGTCGAGCCTTCTTCAGAAGTCTGCTCCGGTGCTTCCGTACGAACATCCCTCTGATCGTACGGCTGGAAGACCGCAATGCGATGGCCCACGGGCTCGATCTGTGCGCGCCGTTCATGGACCACGAACTCGTTGAGGCTGCGCTCGCTTTGCCCTTTCACCGGTTCATGGAGGGCGGCCGGAACAAGGCAGTTCTCAGAAACGCGGTGCAGGGGCTGCTGGCGGCAGAGGTGAGCAAGTACCCGAGGAAACTGGCCACACCGGGAAATGATGCCTACGTCGCCTTCGAGGTCCTTCGGCCCCAGTTCCTGGAACTGCTCAACTCCGAGTCGTTCTACTCCAATGGGCTCTGGTCTCGCCGGTGTGAGAAGTCGTACGGAACCGATTCAGCCCGCGGGACCAGAGCCGGACTGTGGTTTCGTGTGTACATGGTGCAGAAATGGTGCGAAAGGGTCGTCCAATCCGTGGCGTCGTAGCCACCCGCCGCGGTAGTGAAAAACGTGATCATGAGAAGACGCAATGATGGGGTTAGGCCTTGCAATGTCGCAGTGCTGGGCTAACCCGGCTCTGAAGCGGCAGGCCACAACGCCGGCTTCCGCAGCAGGACTCACGCGCCGCCGGTGGCGCGCAGGCTCGCGCGGGGTCTCGGACGACACCGCCTCATCCACCAACCCGCCGCCGTCTCACCTACGGCCGGCGCTACCGGACCTTCGACGAAGGGTTCTACGCCTACGTCGACGAAGGCCTCATCGACATCCTGAACGCGGACTGGCCATAGCCGTCTCGGGGGGCAGGCCGACCCCGTGGCGAGACTGGGCCGGGCCCCGGCCCTCCCCTGATCCCGGGCGCCCGGCCGCGCGAAATCTCGTCCTCTTCGCGGCGCCCCGGCGTTAGGATTGTCGGAACCGATGGCCGAGCATTTTGACGAGCGCCGGTTCGCGCGGTGGATCTGCCGCAGCTGCCGCGCGGCGCGGTTCGCGACGATCCCGCGCGACGGGAGGCTCAAGTGCCCGATCTGCTACGCCGGAGAGCCGTTCGACGAAAAGAA
>JBOGJK010000877.1:0-1813 GCA_050745345.1 Thermoanaerobaculia bacterium | reverse complement strand
CGCGAGGAGCGGGGGATTTTGAGTCCCCTGCGTCTGCCATTCCGCCACTCCGGCAGGAAGCCACGATGATAGCGGCAAAGGCATTTGAATCCAATGGCTTCGCGTGAGGCTGCCACTTCCCTGGATGTCACCGGAAGGGGCGCCGAGGCTGCCGGCCAATCTGGTGCGGCGTCGCGGGGGGAACGGGATCCTCCGCCCGGGGGTGTCGCCGCCGATCGGCGCGGCTGAGGCGGGCCAGCGAGGCGGAGGAGCAAGCCTCTCTCGTTCTGGAGCCCTTCCCGCGCCGTGCGCCGTCAGACCGGCGCCGGAGCTATGATCCGTTCTCGGCGACGCCGGCAGGACGGCTGAACGGCGGCTTTGAAAGTTTGACTCCATGCTCCTGTACGCGGCCATCGGCGCCTTCGGGCTCCTCTTCCTCCTCATGATGCTGTTCGTCGGGGAGGTCTTCGGCGGTGATCACGACGTGCACGCCGAGACGGACGTCGGGCACGCCGATGCGGACGGCGCCGGTCCCAGCATCTTCAGCTCGCGCGTCATCGCTTCCTTCCTGACCGCATTTGGAGTCGGCGGCGTCATCGCGCGCTACTACAACCTCTCCCACCCGCTTTCCTCGGGAATCGGCTTCGTCGCGGGGATCGCGCTGGCCGTGATCGTGTACCAGTTCGCCAGGCTCCTCTACTCCCAGCAGGCGTCGAGCGAAGTTCGCATGTCGAGCCTCGTCGGTCAAACTGCCGAAGTGACGATCGGCATTCCGGAGGGAGGCGTCGGCCAGGTCACGCTGACCGTCGGCGGGGAACGCTCGACGCACATCGCCCGGACGGCCGACGGGCACGCGATTGCGCCCGGGGCCGCGGTCGCGATCACGGCGCTCTCCGGGGATTCCCTCCTCGTGGAGCGCGCCAGGTCCCGGATCCCGGAAGGTTAGGAGGTTTCCAATGAGCGAGCTTCTCGGGGGTCTTCCCGCCGTCACGGTCGTTCTCGCGGTCGTCCTGGGGCTCGTGGGGCTGATCACGGCGATGGCGCTCTTCGCGCGCAACTACATCAAGGTCCCCCCCTCGATGGTCGCGATCATCTACGGCCGCAAGCACACGATCGTCGACGACAAGGGGACCCGGTCGAAGGTGGGCTTCCGCATCGTGCGCGGAGGGGCGACGCTGCGCGTCCCGGTGCTGGAGCAGGTCGCCTACCTCTCGCTGAACATCATCTCGATCCCGCTCAAGATCCACCGCGCGTACACGAAGGAGGGGGTCCCCGTGACGGTCGAGGCCGTCGCAAACGTGAAGATCGCGGGGGACGACGTCTCGATGCGCGCGGCCGCCGAGCGGTTCCTCGGGATGACGACGGAGCAGATCAAGGGAGTGATCTTCCAGACCCTCGAGGGTCACCTGCGGGCCATCCTCGGGACCCTGACCGTCGAGGAGATCAACGCCGACCGGCAGGCCTTCGCGCAGAAGATGACCGACGAGGCCGCGCTCGATCTGAAGAAGATGGGCGTCAACATCGACATCCTGACGATCCAGCAGATCAGCGACGAGCAGGGCTACCTCGATGCTCTCGGCAAGAAGCGAACGGCCGAGGTCAAGCGCGACGCCATCATCGGAGAGGCCCTGGCCCAGCGGGACGCGATGATCCAGTCGGCCAACGCCGATCGGGAAGGCAAGACCAAGCGGTACGAGGCAGACGTCGCGATCGCCTCCTCCCTGCGGGACAAGGAGACGAAGCAGGCGGAGTTCGACGCCGCGGTCCAATCGAAACAGGCCGAGTCGCAGCAGGCCGGGCCGCTGGCGACCGCCATCGCCCGGCAGCGCGTGAC
>JBOGJK010000876.1:0-1681 GCA_050745345.1 Thermoanaerobaculia bacterium | reverse complement strand
TTCGACGGGAAGAATCCAGATGTCGAACCCGGTCGTCGGGTCGAGATCTTCGTAGGCCAAGAACCGGCCGTCTGGAGACCAGGAGCTCGCGACGATCCAGTTCTTTGCCGACGAATAGTCGCTCTTCCGGACCGCTGCCGTCCGCGGGCCGCCAGTAGAGCTCGTAGAGACCATTTCGGAGCGAGGTGTAAACGATCCGTTTCCCGTCGGGCGTCCAGAGCGGATCGCGGTTGTCATTCTCGAAGGTCAGCCACGTCAGAGTGCCTCGGCGCGCGCTCCGGAGACGTCGAGCGCGCCGCCAAGAGCGACACACCTTGATCGGCCGCATCCCACGGCATTGCCGGATCGACGCCGCGATCAGGCGGGCGGGATCGGCTAGATCAGTCCAGTAGGTCTTCGATCCTCACGCCTCGGCCCGCCTTCAGATCGTTTCGCGCCTTCTCGATCCGCGCGAGAAAGCGCGGGTCGTTCTCGAGGCGATAGTCGAGCCAATCGTCCTCGGACTCGAACCCAATCAGGACTCCGGCTGGCTTGCCGTGGCGCGTGATGACGATCTCCTCGACTTCGGCGAGCCTCAGGAATCTGGACAGGTCGTCCTTGACTTCGGAGAGGCCGACTCTCTTCATTCGCGTCTTCCGGACCGCTCTTGCCATTCCGACACCTCTTTCTTGTCGAGGATCGCGAGCACCTCCACCGAGGCGTCTCTCCCATCGTAGAAGACTCGGACCTCGCCGACCCGAAGACGATACTGAGGTCTTGTGATTCCCTTCAACCGCTTGATGCGGCTCCGGGATTGCTTCTCAGGCTGGTGCCTCACATGCGATTCCAGAGCGTCTCGGACCTGCGACCGGGCGCTCGCCCGGAGCCTACGGAGATCCTCCACCGCTCGCGGTGCAAGAAGGATCTCGAATCTCATTCTGGCTAGATTATAGCCATATCGCCCGGGGCCCCCGGTCGCGGCTGCGCCCGCCATCCGCGATCGTCTGTCGCGGGGAACACAAGCCAGGCGTCGCGCCCGCCGCGGCTCCGGAGGACTAGAATCGCGGCTGCCATGCGCAAACGCGGAACTGGAGCCGGAGCACGCTGGTTCCGAGAGGGTTTGAACTGATCGGCCGCACGCTCGCCCACTACCGCATCACCTCTGCCATCGGCGCGGGCGGGATGGGCGAGGTCTACCGCGCCACCGACACGAAGCTCGGGCGCGACGTGGCCCTCAAGGTCCTTCCGGAGGAGCTCTTCGAGGACAGGTGGCGCGCTTCGAGCGGGAAGCCAAGCTGCTGGCCGCCCTGAACCATCCCGGGATCGCGGCGATCTACGCCTTCGAAGAAGTCCCCGGTTCGCCTCCCCGCCATCTGCTCTCGATGGAGCTGGTCGAGGGCGAGGACCTCGCGGGACGGCTGACTCGCGGCGCGATTCCCGTCGGCGAAGCGATCGCCATCGCCAAGCAGATCGCCGAAGGCCTCGAAGCCGCGCACGAGAAGGGCATCGTCCACCGCGATCTCAAGCCCGCGAACGTGAAGGTCACGAAAGACGGCGCCGTCAAGATCCTCGACTTCGGCCTGGCGAAGGCGTACGAGGCAGATGCGGCCGCCGCCGACAGCGGCGCCTCGCGATCGCCGACGATATCGCGCCAGATGACCGAGGCGGGCGTGATCCTCGGCACCGCGGCGTACATGAGCCC
>JBOGJK010000875.1:0-2024 GCA_050745345.1 Thermoanaerobaculia bacterium | reverse complement strand
GTTCTGGAGGCCGAGCGGCTGCCCGTCTCGGCCGCGCTGACGGCCTTCGCGAGCCGGCAAGGGCTGGATCCGCTCGAGCTCGCTCTGGCGGGAGGAGACGATTACGAGCTGCTCTTCGCGGTCCCGCCGGATCGCGCTGTGGCGATCCCGCCCGAGGGGCCCGGCGCGGTTGCCTTGCGCCCCATCGGGCGCCTGGAGGCGGGATCCGGCGCGGTCCTGCGATCGGCCTCCGGAGACCGCGACGTCTCCGGGCGGGGGTATGACCATCTGCGGAAGGCGCCGTGAAGCTCCCGACAATACGGGCCTTCCGGCGGCGGCGTCATCCGCTCTCCTGGAGGCGGCGCTGGAGGGTCCTGGTCGCCGACTGGCTGGGGCGCGAGGAGCCGCCCGAGCGGGTCGCCGCCGCGATCGCGCTCGGAGTGGGAGTCGGCTTCTCTCCCTTCGTCGGCTTCCACATCCTGCTCGCTCTCGGGCTCGCCTTCCTCTTCCGTCTGAACCGCCTCGACGCGCTGCTCGGCCAGTTCATCGGCAACCCGTGGACGATCCCGCCGGTCTTCGCGATCGGCTACCGCTTGGGCCGCGCCATCCTCGGGGACCGGGCGCGCAGCGCGCCGCCCCTGAACTGGAGCGCCCTGCTGGAGAGCGACCTGCGATGGGTCCTCCACCCCATCGAGACCGTGCGCGCCTTCTTCGGCGGCGCCGGCTTCCTGCCGCGGCTGGAGGCCTTCCTGATCGGCACGACCGCCCTCGCGCTGGCGATCGCCCTCGCCTCCTACTTCGTGGCGCTGGCCCTCCTCACGCTCTTCCATCGGCGCCACCCGCGCGTGGCCGAGCGGGCCGCGCGGCACCGGGCGGCGCTCATCCGCCGGCGTCAGATGCGGGCGACGCGCTCGGGCATCCGGTGGTGAGCGAGCCGCCGCAGGCTCCCGCGTACCGAAACGCCCAGGGCGCGGCGCGCTCGAGCCGCGGCCGGAGCCGCTCGAACCGGAGGCGGTAGGCGGTGTCCCGTCCGGCCGCCTCGCACAGAAGCAGGAGATCGCCGGTGCCGCGCGTCGTTCGGAAGATCCTCTCCCGGGCCAGCGCGGCGCCGAAGAAGCGGCCGGCCGCCGTGTCCATTTCGGCGAACTTCCGAAGAGCCGGCTCGTAACGGGGGGCGGCGGCAAGCATCCGGGCGAGCTCCCGCCGGGCAGCTTCCGTCTCGCCGCGCTCCCGCAGCCAGCCGGCGTACCCGAGGCGAGCCGGGAGCGACCCGGGGTGGTCGGCGAGAATTCGCCTCCACGAACGGCCGGCCGACGGCTCCGCGAGGCGGGACTCGAGCACGGCGACGCGCAGAGCAAGGGAGAGCGACCGCGGATTCTTCCCGAGCCCCCGGCGATAGATCTCCAGGGCCCCGCGATCCTCGCCTCGCTCCTCGAGGACCTGCCCGAGGCCGAAGAAACCGTTCTCGTAGCCGGGCTGCGCTTCGAGCGAGCGCTCGTACGAGCTTCTGGCGGCGCCGAGCCGACCAAGCGCGCGCTCGCACCTGCCCTTGCTCGCCCAGGCGTCCCAGTACTTCGGATAGATCTCCGTCGCCCGCGTGTAGGCCGCGAGCCCTTCCCTCCAGCGCGACAGCCCCGCGCGGACCGAACCGAGGTTGTAGTGGTTCTTGGCGCTGCCGGGCGCGACGCGCACGCTGTTCTCGAAGAGCCTCTCGTCGCTCGACCAGACCGTTGCCCGCATCGCGGTGCGCGCCGAGAGGAGGAGCACCGCGGCGGCGAGCGTGGCAAGCCGCGCCGGAGGGACTCTGCCGATCGACTCCTCCGAGCCGGTCAGGGCCGCGCCCAGGATCAGACAGATGCCGGCCGACGGCAGATAGGTCACGCGCTCCGCGAAGATCGTCCCGATCGGAAAGAGGAGGTTGGAGGCGGGAAGCATCGCGACGAGAAAGAAGAGCAAGCCGAGCGAGGCCGGCAGGCCCGGGCGCCGGAGAGCCGCCCCGGCCGCCAGCCCGAGCAGGAAGACGCCGCCGATCGCGAGAATCGAGC
>JBOGJK010000874.1:0-3438 GCA_050745345.1 Thermoanaerobaculia bacterium | reverse complement strand
TTCCTCCTCATCTGCGCAATAGAGTCGGGCTAAATGGAGATCCGCACCGTTGGCGTCGTGGGCGGCGGCCAGATGGGCAGCGGCATCGCGCACGTGGCCGCGGCGGCGGGATGCGCGGTCCTGCTCGCGGACCTGGAGGAGCGTTTTCTCGAGAAGGCCCGCGCGACGATCGACAGAAACCTCGACCGGGAGGTCGCCAGGGGCAAGCGGAGCGCGGCCGAGAAGCAGGCGGCCCTCGGGCGCGTCACGACCACGACCGACCTCGCATGCCTTTCCGCCGCCGATATCGTGATCGAGGCCGTCGTCGAGGACGAGAGCGTCAAGAAAGAGCTGTTCGCGAAGCTGGACCGCCTCTGCGACGCCCGTGCCATCCTCGCGTCGAACACCTCCTCGATCTCGATCACGCGTCTCGCGGCTTCCACCAGGCGGCCGGACCGCGTCGTCGGGATGCACTTCATGAACCCGGTGCCGGTCATGGAGCTGGTCGAGGTGATCCGCGGCATCGCGACCTCGGAGGAGACCGCCGAGGCGGTAGACGCCCTGGCGAGAAGGATGGGGAAGTCCCCCATCTTCTGCAACGACTTCCCGGGCTTCGTCTCGAACCGGGTTCTCATGCCGATGATCAACGAGGCGGTCGAGGCGCTGCGGGAAGGTGTCGCGACCCGGGAGGCGATCGACGGGATCATGAAGCTCGGGATGAACCATCCGATGGGTCCGCTGGCGCTTGCCGACTTCATCGGCCTCGACACGTGTCTGGCGATCCTGCGTGTGCTCCAGCAGGGATTCGGAGACCCGAAGTACCGGCCGAGCCCCCTGCTGGTGAAGATGGTGGACGCCGGCTGGCTGGGCAAGAAGTCCGGCCGCGGCTTCTACGAGTATGACAGCGCTCCGCGCTCCTGACCGTCGACTGCCGACCGTCGACGACCGACTCTCCTGATGTTCTGTCAGGTCTGCGGCCTCAAGAACCGGGACGAGGAGGAGTTCTGCTCCCGCTGTCACTCGAAGCTCCTCGTGCTCTCGGGCGTGGGGGTGGTCGAGGAGGGCGGCGAGACGCAGGAAGAGATCCCGTTCGACGAGCATCTGCTCGAGCGCATCTCGACCCTCGAGGACGTGGTCAAACGCACCGGCGAGGCGGTCAAGACGCTCTTCGAGTCGCTCGGGAACCTCGAGAAGAACCTGTTCGTCGCGCACACGGGAATCCTCGCCCTGCAGGAGACGCTCGAACGGCGCGGCGCCGTCAGGCCCGAGGAGGTCTTCGACCTCTGGGAGACGAAGATGGACGAGCGTATGCTGGCGGTCGAGAAGAAGGACCGCTTCCTCGAGTGGCGGGATCGCATCGTCGCCCGCTTCACCGGCGAGCAGCGCGACGCCCTGCGCCAGCGGCTGCGCGAGGCGGAGTTCGCCATCCTCGCCCTCGACGCGGAGCGGGGGATCCGGCTGCTCGAGGAGCTCTACCGCGGCAACCGCGACAACGTGGACCTGGGCTTCTACCTGGGAGAGACCTTTTTCTCGGCCGGCGAGATCGAGAAGGCGTCCGGCTACTTCCGGAAGGTGCTCGCGATCGAGCCGAACCACTTCGAGTCGCTCGTCTACTCGGGAATCTCGGCCTCCGAGTCGGGGGACCGCGAGGCCGCGGAGACCCTCCTGAAGCAGGCGATCGAGAGGCGGCCGGACGCCTTCCTGCCGCACTTCGCCCTGGGGGCCCTCCACGCTCACGCCTCGCGGTGGACGGAGGCGGAGAAGGCCCTGGTGCGGGCGCTCGAGGTCGCGCGCGTCCCCTCGGCGCACGTGCTGCTCGGCACGGTCCTTCGCGAGAAGGGGGAGCCGGCGCGCGCGATCGAGCAGTTCGAGGCGGCGCTGGGGCTGGAGCCGGGTCTCGAGGATGCGACGTTCCAGCTCGGCCTCTGTTACCTCGAGAAGAACTGGCCAAAGCGGGCCCTCGAGTGCTTCCAGCACGCCCTCGAGAAGAACCCGAAGCGCCTGGAGTTCCAGGAAGCGGTGCGGCTGCTCGAGCGCCGGCGCCGCTACTCGCTGCCGCGGGTGGACGGACCGGGCGCCGAGGCCTACCGGGAGGCGGAGGAGAGCGTCGCCCGGGGGGCGCTGCGGCGCGCGCATGCGCTGTATCTGAAGGCGCTGGAGGCGGAGCCGCGTAACTCGACCATCCGGATCTCCTACGCCCTGATCTGCGCCTCGCTCGGTCTCTGGAAAGAAGCGGTCGCAGCGTGCCGGGAGGTGCTGGAGGGGGAGCCCGAGGACGTGGTGGCGGCCGCCGCCTGCTCGACGCTCGCCGAGGCGCTGCGCGCGGAGGGGAAGCCCGAGGAGGCCGCGCGGTTCGTGCGGGAGTTCCTCGAGAGCCACAACTCGAAGACCGCACAGACGGTCGGCTACTACGAGCTCGCGACGGGTCTCGCCGAATCGGGCGAGGACCTCGACTCGGCGCTCGACTACGCGGGGCGCGCGCTCTCGGCCGCGCCGGACGAGCTGAAGCCCTATCCGCTCGCGGCTCTCGGCTGGGTCCACTACAAGCGCCAGGAGTTCGACCGCGCCATCGACTGCCTGCGCCGCTCGAGCGAGCGCGCGGCGGCGCCGACGACACTCCATCACCTCGGCATGGCCTACCTTGCCGCAGGCAAGCCCGAGGAGGCCAAGGCGGCCTTCACCCGGGCCAAGACCGTGGCGCCGGGTGGCGCCCTGGAGGACCGGATGATGCAGCAGGTCCGCTCGAACCTGCGCCTGGTCGAGAAGGTGGGAGGCAAGAAGGCTTCCGCTTCGCGAAAGCCTTAGCAGTCCGCGGTCCCCGGCCCCTCTGGCCGAGAGCCGAGAGCCGAGAGCTGATATATCTTCGCGCATTCATGCGCTGGTCGAACTACTTTCTGCAGACGGTGCGCGAGGTCCCGGGAGACGCCGAAGCGATCTCGCACATCCTGCTGACGCGTGCCGGCATGATCCGGCGCGTGGCCGCCGGCATCTACGCGCTGACGCCGCTCGGACTGCGCTCCAACCGGAAGACCGAAGCGATCGTCCGGGAGGAGATGGACCGGGCGGGCTTCCACGAGGTCGAGGCCCCGATCCTGCAGCCGCGCGAGCTCTGGGAGGAGTCGGGCCGCTGGCAGCGCTACGCCTCCGAGGAGATCCTCTTCCGCCTCAAGGACCGCAAGGGGGGGGATTACTGCCTCGCCCCCACGGCGGAGGAGGCCTTCGCCACGATGGTCCGTGCGGGCGTGACCTCCTACCGGCAGCTTCCCTTCACGCTCTACCAGATCCGCACGAAGTTCCGTGACGAGATCCGGCCCCGCTTCGGCCTGATGCGCGGCCGCGAGTTCCTGATGTACGACGGCTACTCCTTCGACGCGGACGCCGCGGGCCTGGACGAGTCGTACCGCGCCCAGGACGCCGCCTACCGCCGCGTCTTCCAGCGCTGCGGCCTCGACCTCACGG
>JBOGJK010000873.1:0-4272 GCA_050745345.1 Thermoanaerobaculia bacterium | reverse complement strand
GGCCTGCGTGTTGCGCGCTGGCCGCCGACGAGCCGCCCCCAAGAAGAAGGGCGGCGACGACCCCCGTGAGAATTGCTCGCATCGTTCTCTCCTTTCGCATGGATTCGTTCGCCTAATTGCTGCCCGGCGGGCGCACCGCCAGGGGAAGCTCGCCGGAGCGCACGGCGCCCGGCAGCTCACCGGTGCGGATGGCGGTATCGGGCTGGCCGGGAGGGGGCGGTGCCTGGAGACCGTCGACGAGAAGGAAGCCCTGGATCTGCAGGGCGGCCCGGTGGGCCTCCTCGATCGCCCGCAGGTATCGCTCGCTCGTTTGAAAGAGCGTTCTCTGAGCGATCAGGACCTGCGGGTAAGCCGCTCCCATCTCTTGAAACCGAGCGAGATAGAGCCGGTACGCCTGCTCGGCCCGCGGAACGATCTCCGTCCGATACTCGTCGGCGGCGCGAAGGGAGGTCAGGTAGACCTCGAACACGCCGGAGAGCTGACCCCGCAAGGCGAGCTGTGTCCGTGTCAGTTCGGCGCGCGCGCGGGACAGTTGCGCGGCGGCGGCCCTTCGGCCCCCCTGGTTTCGGTTGAAGACCGGGATGGAAATCCCCGCCTCGACGAAGCCCTCCCAGCCAACGGGCCGGCCCGTCCCCGCGTTCTGCTCCCGGTCGTAGTGCGAGCCGCCGCGCACAAAGAGATCCGGAAAGGCTTCCCGTCCGGCCCTCTTGAGGGAGGCCTCCGCCTGCTCGATCTTGGCTCCAGCCGCGCGAATCTGGGGACTGTCACGCAGCAGGCTTTCGACGGCGGCGGGCCGGTCGAGCTCGGGAACGGAGAGGTTGTCCGATCCCGCGAGCGGGCGGGGCGCCAGCCCCGGATCTCCAACCATCACGCTCAATCCGAGCCAGGTGTGGAATTCTTCGTTTCGGGCGGTCACAAGAGCGAGATTCACTTCCCGGGCTTCGATCTCCGCCTCGAGGAGGTCCGGGCGGTCGGCGGCCCCCGTGTTCAGAAGCTCCCGCGACACCTCCACCGCCTCGTGGGAAAGCTGCGCGAGACGACTCCGAACCTGAACGCGCCGCGCCGCGATGAGGGCTTCGTAGTAGAGGGAGCGAACGCTGTTGACGACTCGGAGGCGCTGCGCCTCGAGGTTTGCCTCGGCCTCCTGCAGCTCCTTCGCGAAGACGTCTCGCGCGAGCGCGAGCTTCCCACCGAGGGGGATCGTCTGTTCGATGAAGAATCCGTTCTTTCCCCGGCCTTCGCCGCCGAGCTCGTCTCCGGAGTATCCGATCGTCGGGTTCGGGAAGAGTCCCGCCTGCTTCGCGCGCCCCCTGGCGGCCTCGAGCTCGTCGGCCGCCTGGCGCAGCGTCGGGTTTTTCTCGAGCGCCATCTTCTCGAGGTCGGCGAGGGTCAGCGGCTCTTCGGCTGGAGCCTGTGCGCCAGCCGTGGCGCCGGACAGGACGGACAGGACCAGGGCGACCATTCCGACTCTCTTCATGACCGCGCCTCCGACTTCCGTTCGGCTTTCAGCTTCTGGATGTGGTCGTACACCTCTGGCTTGAGAACGCGTACCAGCGTCATCATTCCCATCATCCCCGCCGTCCACGTCGGCCGCAGCCCCCAGGTCTCGGGCTTGGCCACCATGTCGTCCATCACCATGAACATGTCCTGCGGATACCCGGGCACCTGCCGTGCGTTCGGCGCGACGGGGGCGAGATCGCGGCCGCCGTAGACGCTGTGCTGCGTGGCGGAGTGGCCGCCGCCAAGCGGGATGTTGGTGACCGGCTTCTCGAACTGCGCGCCGAGGCCGATCGAGCGTCCGAGGCTTGGACCGTTGTTCTCCGAAAGCGCGTGGCCCTCCCGCAGCATGCCCATTCCCTCCTCCATTCCGAGACCCGTGTGCATGCCGGTCCCGACGTGCGCCAGCGGCCCTACCATCGAGACCATCTGGTTCATCATGTGGTGCGGCAGGTGGCAGTGAAGCATCCAGTCGCCCGGATAGATCGCGTCGAATTCGAAGTCCCGCGCCTGCGCCACGCCGAGCAGGACCGTGTTGCCCGGTTCCCAGGCGGACTTCGGGATCCGGCCCCCTTCGGTCGCCGTCGTGTAGAAAGTGTTGCCATGGAGGTGGATCGGATGGTGGTCCATCCCGAGGTTCACCATGCGCACCCGAACCCTCTCTCCGAGCTTGACGAGCATCGGCGTGGTGGCCGGCCCGGCCTTGCCGTTGATCGTGAGCCAGTTGAATTCCATCGACAAGGTGTTGGGCACGGTGTTGTTCGGCAGGATCGCCCACTCCTGAAAGATCAGTCCAAAGTCGCGGTCCACCCGCGGCCGATAAGGCTCCCGCGGATGCATGATGAAGAGCCCGATCATTCCCATCATTTCCTGCATCGGCATGTGAGAGTGGTAGAAGAACGTCCCGTGCTGGTGGAGCGTGAACTCGTAGACGAACTTGCCGCCCGGCGGGATCGGGTCCTGCGAGATTCCCGGGCCTCCATCCATGCCGATCGGGACCTCGAAGCCGTGCCAGTGCATCGAGGTGACCTCGGGCAGCCGGTTCTCGACGACGAAGCGGACACGGTCTCCCTGGTTGACCTCGATCGTCGGACCCGGGACGCTGCCGTTGAAGCCCCAGGCGTCCACCGGCCGGCCGGGCAGAAACTCCAGGCGCACGGGCTCGGCGACGATGTGGAAGACTTTCACGCCGTTCTCCATCCGCCACGGCATCCTCGGCAAGTCGGGCGTCTCGACCGGCACGATTCCGGCGCGAAGACGCCAGAACCGGCCCGGCGCCTCGCCGGGACGGCCGGGCGCTTCCGGGTCAGGGGAATGAGCTTGCTGCGCGTAAGCCTTTCCCGCCGTCGCGAGGCCGGCCGAAGCCAGCATCGCCTCCAAAAAGCCTCTTCGATTGAATGCCATCTCTCTTTCTCCTCGACACCGAAACGATGGTTCCCGCGCGCGGGCGGACACCCGACGCGCGGCTCGGGACACCGTCCGGGAGGAGGCTAGATTCGGAGAACCGAGAAACTTCGGAGGCGAGGGGGCGAAGCGGAGGCGGCCGCCCCTGTGAGCAGGGGTTGGCTGGAAGTGTGGCTTCGGATGGCGACGGAGACCAGCAGGAAGAGGCCGTCCGCGCCGATCCGCTTCAGGACGGGCGCCTTGCCGATTGCCAGGGCAGCGCTTTCCTGACCGTGGAAGTGCCCGTCGCAATCGCCGTGGCAGGAAAGAGGAACGGAGGGAACCGACCGGGAACCCGTCGGATCGGGAGCGTTTCCGGAGTGGCCGCCAGCGCAGCCCAAGTCGGGTGCGGGTGGCGAGGTCCGATGTTGCGATTCGGTCAGACAGGCAGCTTCGCACTGAACGGCCGCCGTGGGGAGGGCCAGGAAAACCAGAACGAGGAGGAGAGGCAGAACTCGTCGCGCAAACATCGGAAGGGAGGATAGCTCAGACGTGGGCATTCTGGTTCCGCGCCCCTTCAACGGGCGGCAGGGCGTCTTAATTCCGTGCCTTTCCAGACTTCAGTGGTGATTGCGGTCGCGCCGGCCCTCCGGCGCCGAGTGACTCCGGAGGCCCCAGGTGCCGTTCTCACCTGGGGTGCGAGGTCGGCGACGCCATCCCGCGTAAACAGCAGTCATCTCCGGGTAGGGAGGGAATATACTCCCCTGGAGTATCGTTTGCAGGCGTGATGCGAAAAGCCGGAAGAGCCCTACCCGTCCGGAATCCCGTCTTCGTGCCCGACGAACGCAAGGCCGAGGTGCGGCGGCGCCTGAAGCGGGCCCGGGGGCAGGTGGACGGGATCGAGCGGATGCTCCAGGAGAACCGCCCCTGCGCCGAGATCCTGCAGCAGATCGCGGCCGCGCAGGAGGCTCTTCGCGCCGCCGGCAAGCTGATGGTCCGGAATTACATCGAGAAATGCGCCACCGACGGGATCCGGGCTGGCCGCGAGAAAGAGGTCTACGACGAGCTCTCGGACTTGATCTCCCGGATGGTCCGGTAAGAACGAAAAGGAGGAAGCGTGAAGAAACTGCTCGGGATCGCACTGGGAGGCCTGATCGCGTTGGCTGGACTTGCGGCGAGCGGGAGCGCGAAGGACAAGGAGGCGCTCCGCTGCCGTCTCACGGAGAAGACAGTCGAGGAGTGCTGCTGCGTCGAGCAGGAGGACGGCAAGCTCCTCTGCACGCTGGCGAATCAGACGGTCGATCCCTGCTGCTGCGAGCCGGCCGAGCGATAGCGCACAGCCGGAGTTCGGTCCCGCCTTCAAGAACAGGGCTGGCGGAGAAGGCCCCAGGG
>JBOGJK010000872.1:0-2253 GCA_050745345.1 Thermoanaerobaculia bacterium | reverse complement strand
GAGAGGGTGAGTCCCGATCGTTGGTTCCCTCTCCCGGAGGGAGAGGGTGAGTCCGGGGCCCCGGTCCTCAGGCCGGCGTCTTCGACGCGATGACTCCGAGGAAACGCCGCAGCCGCCGCAGCGCCGTCTCCTTGCCGAGCAGCGCCACGACGTCGAAGAGGGGGGCGCCGACGGTCATACCGGTCAGCCCGAGGCGCACCGGATGGATGAGCCTGGCCGCCGGGATGCCGAGCGACTCCGCCGTCTCGCGCAACGCGGCCTCGATCGCCGCAACGGACCAGTCTTCCTGCACCTCCAGGCGCTCGAGGAGGCGCTCGAGCTGCCCCGGCGTCTCGGGTTTGACCTGCTTCTTCATCCCGTCGGCGTCGTATTCCTCGGGGTCGCGCGCGTAGGCGGAAAGCGCGCGCCCCATCTCGGCCGCTGTGCGGGCGCGCGTCCGGTGGAGCTCGATCGCCCGGAGCGCCACCCGACGGTCGGGGGCCCCTGCCGGCGTGAACGGCAGGGCGCGGGCGAGCAGCTCCTCCGCCGGCATCGCCGCGATGTACTGCGCGTTCATCCAGAGCAGCTTCTCCGGATCGAAGACGGAGGGTGAGGCGCCGACGCGGTCCAGCGTGAACTCGCGCTCCATCTCCTCGCGAGACAGGATCTCGCGGTCCTCGCCGGGCGCCCAGCCGAGCAGGGCCAGGAAGTTGAAGAGCGCCTCGGGCAGGATCCCCGCCTCTCGCCAGTCCTCGACCGCCGCCGCGCCATGGCGCTTGGAGAGCTTCTTGCGGTCGGTGCCGAGGATCATGCCGAGGTGCGCGAACTGCGGGACCGCGGCGCCGAGCGCCCGGAAGAGCGCGACGTGCTTGGGCGTGTTGGCCAGGTGGTCGTCCCCGCGGAGCACGTGCGTGATCCGCATGTCGGCATCGTCCACACAGACGCAGAAGTGGTAGAGGGGGTGGCCGTCGGAGCGCACGAGCACGAAGTCGTCCAGGGCGTCGGGCGGGAACTCGACCGGGCCGCGGATGAGGTCGTGGACGACGATCGTCTCGGCCGGCATCTTCAGGCGCACGACGTGGCGCTCGCCGGCGCGGGCGCGCCGCTCGCTCTCCTCGGGCGGAATCGCCCGGCCGGCGCCCGAATAACGGTAGGCGCGGCCCTGCGCCTCCGCCTTGCGGCGCTCGGTATCGAGCTCTTCGGGGGTCTCGAAGGCCCGGTAGGCCTTCCCCTCCGCAATCAGCCTCTCGGCCGCCGCGCGGTAGAGGTCGTACCGCTTCGACTGGAAGTAGGGGCCTTCGTCGTACTCGAGGCCCAGCCACTGCATCGCGGAGAGGATCTGCGCGGAGAGCTCCTCGCGCGAGCGCTCGACGTCCGTGTCCTCGATGCGCAGCAGGAAGGTCCCCTTCTCGTGGCGCGCGAAGAGCAGGTTGTAGAGGGCCGTGCGCGCCCCGCCGACGTGGAGCGAGCCGGTGGGCGAAGGGGCGAAGCGGACACGGGGAGGGGACGCGGGGTCGTTCAAGGCGCCCGATGCTAGCCTAGGCCGTCCGCCGCGACAAACCGCTCACTATGCCGCCGATCCAACCGCCGGGCTCCGAGAAGACCGCGCTGCGCGCCGACGCGGTGCTGCTTTCCGTGGCGGTCGTCTGGGGTTCCTCGTTCGTGGCGGTGCGGCACGCGCTCGACACGGCGCCGCCGCTGGCCCTCCTCTTCTGGCGTTTCGCCGTCGCGGCGGCGCTGGCGGGTGCCGCGCTCCTGTTGCGGCGGGGCCCGAGGCCTCGCGGGTTCGGGCGCGACGGGCTCGTGCTCGGGCTGGTCCTCTCGCTCGGCATGTCGCTCCAGGTCATCGGCCAGGCGCAGACGACGGCGACCAAGGCGGCCTTTCTGACGGGACTGGCCGTCGTGTTGACGCCTTTCGTCGCCGTGGCGCGAACGCGGAGGCTGCCCACGCTCGGCAACGGCGCGGGGATCGCGCTCGCCTCGATCGGCTTCCTCCTTCTGACCTTCCCCGCCCGGGGAGGCCGGATCCAGGCGGGCGACCTCTGGGTCTTCGGCTGCGGTGTGGTCTTCGCCTTCTACGGCGTCGAGCTCGCGGAGCGGGCGGGCCGGCACGACGCGCTGTGGCTGACCTTCCTGCAGCTCTCCGTGGTCGTCTGTGCGGCGGGCCTGCTCGCTCTCCTGCTGCGGAGCGCGGTCTTCGCGCATCTGCCCGCCGCGGCTCTCGAGTCGAGGCCGATTCCCTGGGGCGGGTCCTTCCCCTGGAGCGTCCTCTAC
>JBOGJK010000871.1:0-3799 GCA_050745345.1 Thermoanaerobaculia bacterium | reverse complement strand
GGCGCGGGCTCAGGAGCAGCCCCCGCCTCCCCCGCCCACGCCGGCTCCCGCGGCCGCCCCGGCGGCCAACCCCACGTACTTCAACCCGCGGATCGCCGTCATCGGCAACTTTCTCGGCATCGCCGGCCACAACCCGGTGGACAACCAGCCTTCGCTCCAGCTGCGGGAGTCCGAGCTGTCGCTCCAGGCGATCGTGGATCCGTACGCCCGCGCGGACTTCTTCATCTCCTTTTCCAACAGCGGCGTGAACGTCGAGGAAGGCTTCGTCACGTTCCTTCATCTGCCCGGCGACCTGCAGGCCAAGGTCGGCCAGCTCCGAGTGCAGTTCGGAAAAGTCAACACAATGCACCTGCACGGGCTGCCCTGGGCAGACGAGCCGCTGCCCGTCGTCAATCTGCTGGGCGGCGAAGGGGGTTGGGCCGACGTCGGCGTGTCGCTTTCGCGGATCTTCGAGCTGCCCGGCGACACCTATTCCGATCTGACCGCGCAGGTCTTCCGCGGAAAGTCCGACGGGCTCTTCGACGCCCCGACGCGCGGCGACGTCGCCTTCAACGCCCAGTACCGCGTCTACCGCGATTTCGGCGACGACAACAACGTGGAGCTCGGCGCGAGCTGGGGCCACGGGCACAACGGGACCTCGCGGAGCGGCACCACGCCCGACGCAACGACGACGCTCGAGAACTTCCACCTGGTCTACCGATGGAAACCCCTGCAGGGCAAGCCTCACCGCTCCTTCATCCTGAGGAGCGAGCTTTTCCGCAGCAGCCGCCAGCAGCCGGGAGGCCTGCAGGTCGCCCGCGGCTTCTACGTCTCGGGCAACTGGCAGCTGGCCCGGCGCTGGTTCGTCGGCGCCCGCTACGAATTCGCCGACCACGCCGACGCCGCGAACCTGCGCGACCACGGCTACGCGGCCACGCTGACCTTCCGGCCGAGCGAGTTCTCACAGCTGCGCGGCGAGTACCGGCACCGCAGCTACGCCGGCGCAAAGAAGGCCGACGAAGCGCTCTTTCAGGTCCAGTTCGCGATCGGCGCCCACGGCGCCCATCCTTTCTAGAGAGGCCACATGCGAAAAGCCTTCTCCGCCATCCTGCTGCTGGCCTGCGCCCTTCCGGCGCCGGCCGCCCTGCGCGTCGTCACGAGCCTCCAGGACTTCGCGTCCATCGCGGTCGCGGTCGGAGGCAAGCGCGTGGAGACCTTCGCGCTCGCGCGCGGCTACCAGGATCCCCACTTTGTCGAGCCCAAGCCCTCGTTCGTGCTCAAGCTCTCGAAGGCGGACCTGCTCATCGTCGCGGGCCTCGAGCTCGAGCTCGGGTACCTGCCGCCGCTCGTCGATCAGAGCCGCAACGACCGGATCCACCCGGGATCGGCCGGGTACCTCGACGCCTCGACGGGCTGCGACATCCTCGAGCGGCCCACGGGCGTCGTGACGCGCGCCATGGGCGATGTGCACCCCTTCGGCAATCCCCACTACTGGCTCGACCCCGGAAACGGCCGGGTCATCGCCAGGGCCATCGCCGCCAAGCTCACGCAGCTCGACCCCGCGGGGGCGGCCGAGTTCAAGGCGAACCTCGCGGCCTTTGAGACCGCGCTGACCGAGGGCGAGAAGCGCTGGGATGCGGCGCTCGGGCCCTACGCCGGCATCGAGCTCGTCACGTACCACAACTCCTGGCCGAACTTCCTCAAGCGCTTCAAGCTCACGGCCGCGGGCTACATCGAGCCCAAGCCGGGAATTCCGGCCTCCCCGGCGCACACGGTCGAGATCGTGAACCTGATCCGCCACAAGAACATCCTCGTCATTCTCATGGAGCCGTACTTCGATTCAAAGGCCCCGCGGTCGGTTGCGCAGAAGACGGGCGCGCGCCTGCTCACGCTGATCCCTTCCGTGGGAGGCGTGCCCGAGGTGAAGGACTACATCGGGCTTTTCGACTACGACGTCAAGCTCCTGGCCGACGCGCTCGCGGCGCATCGGGCGGACCCCCGATGACCGTCTTCGAGCTGCTGCTGCCGGCCTTCGTCGCCGGTCTGATTCTGACCGGGATGCTGGCTTACCTGGGCGTGCATGTGGTCGAGCGGGGCGTCATCTTCGTGGATCTCTCGCTCGCCCAGATCGCCGCCTTGGGCTCGGCCTTCGGCGCGCTCATCGGCCTGGACGTTCATTCGACGAAGGGCTACCTGCTCTCCCTTGCTTTCACGGTCCTGGGAGCCGGCGTCTTCGCCTTCTCGCGCGTCCATCGCAAGACGCGCATCCCGCAGGAGGCGATTATCGGCATCGCCTACGCCGTCGCCGCGGCGGCATCGATCCTTGCCATGTCCAAGGCAACCGGAGAGACGGAGCACTTGAAGGAAATGCTCGTTGGCAACATCCTCTCCGTAAGCTGGGGTGAGCTCACGCGGACGGCGATCCTGTTCGCGGCCCTCGGCGCTTTTCACGTTGCCCTGCGCCGGAAGTTCCTCCTGATCTCGCTCGACGAGGCGGAGGCGGAGCGCCAGGGGCTCTCGATTCGGTTCTGGGACTTCCTCTTCTACGTCTCGTTCGGTTTTGTCGTGACGTCCTCGGTGGCAATCGCCGGAGTGCTGCTCGTCTTCTCGTATCTCATTGTCCCGGCCGTTTCCGCAATGCTCTTCGCCGAGAGGCTCGGACCGCGGCTGGCGATCGGCTGGAGCATGGGGGCGCTCGTCTCGGCGGCGGGCGTCTACCTTTCGTACGCCCTGGACCTGCCGACGGGCGCCACCATCGTCACCACTCTGGGCGCTTCCCTCGTGCTCGTCGCGGCGGTCAGGCGGGTCGTTTCGCGAAGTAGCGCCGGGTAGCTTCGATGTCGCGGCCGATCTGCTCGGTCAGCGCCATCATCGAGGGGAAGGTGCGCTCTTCGCGCACGCGGTCGAAGAAGGACAGGCGGACCTTTTCGCCGTACACGTCCGACGAGAAGTCGAGGATGTAGGTCTCGATCGTCGTGGCGTAGTCCTCGTAGAGCGTGGGCCTCCGGCCGATGTTCGTCACGCAGTCGAAGCTCCGCCCGAAGGATCCAATCGCGATGCGCGTGAAGTAGACGCCGTCGGCCGGGTGCAGCTCGTTCTCGGGAGCCAGGTTGATCGTCGGGTAGCCGATCGTGCGGCCCACCCGCTCCCCTTTCGAGACGATGCCGTCGAGCGCGTACGCGCTTCCCAGCATTTCGTTGGCCGCTGCCACTTCGCCGCGCCCGATCGCGTCACGGATGCGCGTCGAGGAGACCGGCTCGCCCCGCACCAGGACTTCCTCGACACCCGCCGCCGCAAAGCCGCATTCGGGGCCGAGGCGCTTCAAGAGCGGCAGGTCTCCGCGCTTGCCGCGCCCGAACGCGAAGTGCGACCCGAGAAACAACTCCGAGGTGCCGAGGCGCTCCGCCAGAAATCCGCGCACGAACTCCTCCGGCTCGATCAGGGAGAAATCGCGCGTGAAGGGAATCACGAGGAGCGACTCGACGCCGATCGCCTCGAGGACCTCCTCCTTCTGGCGCAGCGTCTGGATGCGGCGCGGCGCGTGATCCGGCCGCAGCACTGCGAGGGGATGCGGCTCGAAGGTCATGGCGATCGACGCCTTCCCGGTCTCCTTCGCCCGGGCCACGACCGCTTCGAGGATGCGCCGGGGCCCCAGGGGAACGCCGTCGCAGTTGCCGATCGTGACGATCCCGCTCCGCGGCAGGTCGCCGGCGCGCAGCGGATCCCGGATGACGTGCATCGGAGGTTGGAATCAGCCGACGATTTCGCCGACGAGATCGTAGTCGTATGTTTCCGTGATCCGCACGGTGACGATCTGGCC
>JBOGJK010000870.1:0-3840 GCA_050745345.1 Thermoanaerobaculia bacterium | reverse complement strand
GAGCAGCCCCACCGCCACATCTCCCCGGAGGACCGGGTACCCGCCGTAGCCCGTACGAAGGAAGTACTCTCGCGCGGCCTCGGCGAGCGAGATGTTCGCTGGAAGCGTCGCCGCCTCCGCGAGCATGGCATTCCGGACTCTCACGCCTTTGAGCCTGTCCTCCAGGCGCGCCCCCTGATAGGCCCCCACCGAGGCGTCCTTCAGGAACCAGCCGATCAGGATCTGCCAGATCCCCGCGATCCCGCCTCCGCCGAGCAGCCGGAACACCCCGCTGATGATCAGAAAGAAGGCGAAAAAGGTCCCCGCCTTCGCGGCGATCCGTGTGGCCCGGTCCTTGCCCTTGGACTTCCAGAGCAGACCCCGCAGAAGCCGTCCTCCGTCCAGGGGGAACGCAGGAACCAGGTTGAAGAGGGCCAGCGCGAGGTTGATCAGGGCGAGGTAGCGGGCCACTGCCTGACCGGACCCCCCCAGTGACTCCACGGAGGACGCGAGGTGGAAGCCGGCGGCCAGGGCGAGACTCACGACTGGCCCGATCGCGGCGATCTTGAACTCGGTGGCGCCATCCTCGGCGTCCTTCTCCATCTCGGCCACCCCACCGAAGATAAAGAGCGTGATGGACCGGATCCCGACACCGTTCCGGCGAGCCACGACGGCGTGCCCCATCTCGTGAAGGAGGATCGACACGAAGAGCAGGAGCGAGGCCACCAGTCCCTTGGCCCAATAGGCGGACGCGGGCAGATTCGGATAATTGGCCGGGAAGTAACCCGTAGCCAGCGTCCAGGTGATGAGACCGAAGATCACGATCCAACTGAAGTGGACGTAGACGGGTACACCGAACATCGTGGCGATCCGGAGACCGCCCACACCACGCGCCTGAACCATCGCGGACCTCCTTGGCCCCTCTACAAACCACCGATGGACGGAGGTTTCCCTGACCAAGGGCCTGACCGAAGCGTAGTTTACCGGGCCCTTAGCCCTTCGCGCCCCGCGGCGCCACAAGCACGAGACAGGGCGCCAGTTCCGCTTCGAGGGTCCTGATCGTCGCCGCCCTGGCCAACCCGATCGACGCCGTGCGGACGGGCACGCTGCTGGCCATCGAGGGCACCACCGCCTTCGGCGCCGCCTCCCTCGCGCTGCTTCGCTTCACCAGGGGGCCGGCCGGGGCGGGGCTGCTGCTCTCGCTCTCGGTCCTCCTCTGGGCCGCGGTCCCGCCGCTCGCGGCCGCCCGGCGTCTCGACCGCGCCGACCTCTGATCCGGCCTGTCCCACGCGGGCCTACCCGGTAAGCAGAAGCTCGAGGACCAGCCGCGGAGCGGGCTTGAAGCCCCGGCGCCCGAGGAAACGGTTCAGGGCGTGCTCGTCCCAGGCCACCTCGGTGCGCAGCCGCTCGATCCCCAGGGCGCGCAGGTTCTGCACGAGCTGGTCGAGCAGCGCCGTCCCGACTCCCCGGCCGACCGAGTCCGGTTCGACCAGGATCGTGTCGAGGACCGCGATCGGCTGGGGCAGGCCGAACTCGCCGTAGTGGAGCGACCCGAGGACAGCGCCCACCAGACGGCCTTCCGCCTCCGCGCCGAGCGAGACACAGACATCGGAGTCCTCGAGCGCGCGCTTCAGTTTCCCCTCGTACCACGCCGCGCGGTTGCGCCCCGTGATCGCCCGGTCGATCTTCGTGAGGCGCGGGGCGTCGTCGCTCCTCAGGCGCCGGACGAGGATGTCATCGCGTTGGCCGTCCATGCGGCACCTCCCATGGCGAGTTTTTCCCTTCGGAAACCGCCCCAGATCGCCGCGCCGATCGCGCCGGCGAAGGCGGAGAGCGGGTGGCGCGCGACCTCGAACGCCTTCCCCCGGCAAGCCGCCTCCGGCTGGAGAGCCCGCTCGAGGGCCGCGGCCAGCCCGTCGTCCGAGGCCAGGCCGCCGCTGACGAAGACGACACCTTCGGTTCCGAGCGACTGGATCAAGCGCGCGTAACGTCCCGCCATGCTCTCGTGGATCCCGCGCAGGATGTTGGCGGCCGAGAGCCCCCGCGAGACCATGTTGATGACATCGGTCTCGGCCAGGACCGCGCAGATCGAGCTGACCGCTTCGGGCCGATCCGCCGACAGGGACAGCGCTCCGATGTCCGCCTGCGAGACGCCGAGGTAGCGGGCGATGTTCTCCAGGAACTGCCCGGAGCCCGAGGCGCACTGGCTCGTCATCTTGTAGCCAAGCACCTTGCCCCGCGGGTCCATCGCCACGGCGCGCGCGTGCAGAGCCCCGACGTCCAGCACCGCCCGCGCCCGCGGCTCGAGGAAGAGGGCGCCGCGCGCGTGCGTGGTCATGCCGTAGAAGTGACCGGTGGCAAAGGGCGCGTCTTCCCCTTCCCCGGTCGTCGCGACGTAGTCGAGCTGCCCGACGCCCGCGGCGGCGACAGCGGCCTCGAAGGCCTCCGTGACGACCTCGGCCACATTGCGCCGGCGCATGCGCGACACCGCCCGGCCCAACACCTCGTGCTCCCCGCCGCCGACCCGCATGACGACCGCCTTGACGGCGGCGGAGCCCACGTCGACGCCCGCCGTCACGCTCATGTCGCGGCCCCGCGCAGGGCGAAGTGGGCCGCCCCGAGCGCCCCCGTGTAGATGCTGTCGGCGGAGATGTTGATCTTGCGCTGGCCGTAGTTCTCGGCGACCAGCCCTTCGAGGGCCTGTACGGCGGCCGGGTTGCGCGCGACACCCCCTGTGAAGGTGAACTCGTTCTCGATCCCTCCCGAGCGGGCAAGGAGGCTCACGGCCCTCAGGATCACCGCGCGGTGGAGCCCGGCCAGGATGTCTTCCCGCTTCTCTCCGAGCGACAGCCGCTCCCGCAGCTCCGCGCCGGCAAAGACGGTGCAGGTCGAGCTGATCTTGACGGGGCGGCGGCTGGCAAGCGCCAGCGGCCCCAGCTCGTGCAGCCCCATGTTCATCTCGTCGGCGATGTAGCCGAGGTAGCGGCCGCAGCCGGCGGCGCAGCGATCGTTCATCTGGAAGCTCGTGACGATCCCCCGCGCGTCGACCTGGATCGCCTTGGTGTCCTGTCCGCCGATGTCGAGCACGGTGCGGGTCGCGGGGAAGAGGACGTGCGCGCCCAGGCCGTGGCAGAGGATCTCCGAGCGGATCTGCTCCTTGGGGAACGGCAGGCGCGCGCGGCCGTAGCCGGTGCCGACCGTGGCGGCCACCGCCAGGTCCGCGGTCGCCGCGGCCTCCACCGCCGACTGCACGGCCGCCTGCCCGCCCGCCCGGGCGAGCGCCTTGCCGATGTGCTCGCGGAAGCCGAGCTCCAGCGGCTCGTTCTCGACGTTGATGATGCACTTGTCGTAGAGGCCGACCAGGAGGTCGAACGTCACCCCTGTCGGATCCGCAATCTCTTCGGCCAGGCGCGCGTAGGCGGAGCCGGCGGCGTCCCGGAAGAAATCGGAGCGCTCCGGCGGGTTCGGCTCCTCGAAGCGCCGCTCTTCCTCCGCGGCGAGACGCCAGAAGATCCCGGCGACCGTTTCCGCGGCCCCGGACGAGAGCGCGGGGGGGACGCTGCGCTCCACCTCCTCCTCGATCCGCGCCCGCAGGCTGCCAAGCTGCACGAGCATCTGCTCGAGCCGGAACGCGCGCAGAAGGCGGTCGAGGAGGGGAGCGCCGGCGGCGAGCTCGACCTCGCGCTGGAGAAGGCGGAAGCGCGCGGAGACGAATGCCTCGTTCCGCGCGACCCCGACCGCCAGGTCGTAGTTCGACCGCGAGTTCGTGATGCCGCGCCCCAACACCTCCCCCTTCTCGTCGAGCACGACGGCCTTGGTCGTCGTCGATCCGAGGTCGACGCCGACGAAGCAGTTCACGCC
>JBOGJK010000869.1:0-4007 GCA_050745345.1 Thermoanaerobaculia bacterium | reverse complement strand
ACTACACGGTGTCCGCACTGGGAGGCGCCGGCTTCCCCAATGCGAAAGTCGTCGGCGGCACCGACACCGCCGACAACGACAATGACCCGATGGACTGCGACGGTCACGGGACCTCCGTCGCCGCGGTGGCCGCGGGACCGACGGGGGTCGCGCCCGACGCGAAGATCGTCGCCATTAAAGTCTTCCCGACGTCGAGCGGCAGCGGCGCGAGCTGCGAGGACACGGCGGACGACTCCGACATCCTGGCCGGGATCGACTGGGTCATCACCAACCGCGAGGCGCACGGCATCGCCGTGATCAACCTTTCCCTCGGAGGCGCCTTCGAGGACACGCTCGACCACGGCTACTGCGACGCGGACGTCCCCGCCTACACGATGGCGTTCGATTCCGCGATCGCCTCGGGCATGGTCGTCGTCGCGGCCGCGGGCAACGACGGCACCGCCAACGCGCTCTCGGCGCCCGCCTGCGTCTCCTCGGCGCTCTCGGTCGGCGCCGTCTACTCCCAGACCTCCGCCAGCCAGAGCTGGCTCGACGAGGAGGGCGCCGTCCAGTGCACCGACGCTCCGACCGCGCCGGACCAGATCGTCTGCTTCTCCAACTCGGCGACTTCCCTTTCGATGCTCGCCCCCGGCGCGTTCTGGCTCGTCGCGAAGAAGGGGGACGGCCTAAACCTCTTCGCCGGCACCTCGGCGGCGAGCCCGGCCGTGGCCGGGGCCGTCGCGCTGCTGCGGCAGACGCAGCGGGGCCTCTCTCCCGCCGGCCTGATCGGGGTGCTGCGCTCGACTGGGAAGCCGATCACCGACCCGCGCAACGGCGTCGCCACACCGCGCCTCGACGCGCTGGCGGCCGTCTCGCTCGACACGGACCGCTTCTTCCCCTTCCTCGGCGCGCCGGCGCCGATCCCGGACGGGAGCGGCTCGGCGAACGCCTCGGTCAGCGTGGCGGGGTTCTCCGGAGGTGTCGCGGGGCTCGAGGTGTGGGTCGAGATCGACCATCCCGACCCGCAGCAGCTGCGCGTGACGCTGACCGGGCCGGACGGGACCAAGGTCGTCCTGCACGACCGGACCGGACAGCACGAGCACCCGATCAACGCGATCTACGGAAAGACCGACGTGCCCGCGCAGTCGCTCGGCGCCTTCCAGGGCCGGCCCCCCAACGGCGTCTGGACGCTGACGGTCGAGGACCAGGTGAGCGGGGTCGCCGGGCGGATCCGCTACTTCTCCATTCTGCTGCTGCCCGGGCAGCCGACCGCGGCCATCCCGCCCAACGCCGTCGGTCGCGTGCTCCCCGTGATGGCGCACTTCCAGGGGTCCAAGTTCTTCCTGAGCGACCTGCGCGTCTGGAACCCCGGCGCAACGGCGCGAGAGTTCTCCCTCTTCTTCGTGCCGGCCGGCCGGTCGGGCGCCGAGGCCACGCGGGCCACGCGGACGATCGGGCCGGGCCAGGTGCTCGCGATCGACGACGTGATCGCCGCCGAGTACGGCTTCTCCGACAGCTACGGCCCGATCGTGGCGACCTCCAAGGACCCGGGCTTCCTGATAAGCGGCCGGCTCTACAGCGACACGGTGAACGGCTCGTTCGGCTACGCGGTGCCGGGCTTCGCGACGGCGCAGGGCCTCGGCTTCGGCGGCGGCACCGCGACGTCGAACGGCCTGATCAAGAGCGAGCAGTTCCACAGCAACGTGGGCTTCACCGAGGTCTCCGGCGCGCCGGTCGAGGTTCGGGTGGACGTGCGGGACGCAACCGGCGCCGCGCTCGGGACGACCAACATCATCGCCGCCCCGAACACGACGCCGATCATGGGCGACGTGATCAAACAGCTCGGCCTTCCACCCGTCCCGAACTTCCGGGCCGACTTCACCGTCGTCAGCGCGACGGGGCGGATCATCCCCTTCGCCACTTACGTGGACGACTTCACGGCGGACGGGATCTTCCAGCCGGCTCTGAACCCCGCGGCCTCCGGGGAGGACCTGATCCTGGCGCAGTCCGCCCACCTGTCGGGCGCGCGGGGCGACTTCTTCCACACCAACGTCTACCTGACGAACCTCGATTCGCAGCAGGTCACGGTCACCGTCTCGCTGATCCCGAACGTGCTGACCGGCACGCCGGCTCCGCCCCGCGTCTGGACGCTCGAGCCGGGACAGACGCTCGAGAAGGCGGACATCCTGCTGTCCGAGTTCGGCCTGGCCGACCCGTCGGTGGCCGGACTGCGGATCCATCCCGACCGGCCGGCGCGGCTGGTCGTGACCAACAACACCTACGTCCCGAAGTTCGGCGGCACCTCCGGCTACTCGCTTCAAGCGGTCGCGGTCTCGCGCGCAGCCGGCCTCGGGAAGACGCTGACGGCGATCGGCCTGTCCCAGACGGCCCTGGCGACCGGCTTCCGCTGCAACTTCGGCTTTCTCGAGGTCGCAGCGTCCGACGCCCTGGTTCGGGTGACCGCGCGAAGCGGCGACACGGGCGAGGTCCTGGGGACGCGTGATTACCTCGTGCCGGCCAGCACGCTCGTGGTGACCAAGAGCACCGATCTGCTCGGGGCGGAGGCCGCGGTGGACAACTTCTACCTGCAGTACTCGGTGGTCTCCGGCGCCGGCCGGATCTTCTCCTTCGCGACCGTCAACGACAACACCTCGGGCGACGCGATCTACGTGCCCGCCGAGTAAGACGGAAAACGGGAGACGAACGGAGCCGGATTAGCTTACCGTCCCGTCTACCGTCTCCCGTCTACCGGCTCTGCGTCTGCTCTGGCGAACGAGTAAAATCCGCGGCATGGCGGCTTCTGCCACCCCGAAGCCTGCTGGCGTGCTGCGGCCGTGGCAGCGGCGCCTCTACCGGCTCCTGCTCATCCCGCTCGGCGTGATCGCCGCCAACGCGATCTATCTGGCGGCTTTCACGCGCGACACGGCCTTCTTCTACGCGATGCTCCTGCTCCACCTGACGCTGGGGCTTGCCATCGCGATCCCCTTCTTCGTCTTCGCCGTCACGCACGCCCGGCGCATGATCCGGATGTGGAACAAGCGGGCGAAGGCGGCGGGGTTGGCCATCTTCACGCTGGCGGTCGTGTGCGTTTCGACCGGCGTCTTCATGACCTTCAAAGGGGCCACACTCAACAACCGCCTCGTCTGGCTCGGGCACGTCGGCTCCGTACCCCTGGCCCTGGTCGCCTTCATCCTGCACCGGAGGTTGCACACCCACAAGCTGCAGTTCCGGCGCCTCTACGCGTGGGGCGGCGCCGTCGCCCTCTTCCTCGGGGCGATGGCTCTGCTCGCGAAGCTCGAGAAGCCGCCGAAGCGCATCGTCAACGTCGATGGCGACACGGTCTTCTTCCCCTCCTCCTCGGAAACGTTCGACCAGGGTCTGCTCGACGCGAAGAAGCTCGCCGCCAACGACTACTGCCAGTCGTGCCACCCCGACTCCTTCCACCAGTGGGAGCGCTCGGCGCACCGCTTCGCCTCGTTCAACAATCCTTTCTACCGCAAGAGCGTCGAGCTGATGGCGGACCGCGTCGGCCGCGAGCGCACGAAGTGGTGCTCGGGCTGCCACGACCCGGTGGTCCTCTTCACCGGCCAGATGGGCGCGGCGACCCAGGCGAGCTTCTCCTACGACTCCTGGGAGGCGCAGCAGGGGCTGACCTGCATGTCCTGCCATTCGATCGCCGAGGTCAAGGACGTCCGTGGCAACGGCTCCTATGTGATCGAGGAGTCCAAGCAGTACCCGTTCGCCTTCTCGAAGAACGAGACACTGAAGGCGGTCAACCGGCTGCTGATCCGGATGGAGCCTTCGCTCCACCGCAAGACGTTTCTCAAGCCCTTCCACCGCACGCCCGAGTTCTGCTCCACCTGCCACAAGGTGGCGCTGATCCCGCCGCTGAACAGCTACCGTTGGATGCGCGGCCAGAACCACTACGACACCTGGTACGACTCGGGCGTTTCGGGGCGCGCCGTGCGCTCCTTCTACGACCCGCCGCAGGCAAAGGCGTGTCGCGACTGCCACCTGCCGCCCTACCG
>JBOGJK010000868.1:0-2520 GCA_050745345.1 Thermoanaerobaculia bacterium | reverse complement strand
GCCCGCGGCCATGTTGAAGTAGCCGTTGGCGGACAACGTGATATCCCCGTTGCTGACGAAGGGGCGATTGAGAGTCAGGTAGTTGCTGTCGAAGGTCCCGGTGCCCGTGCTGGCCAGCGTCGTCGTGCCCGTGCCGCTCATGGTCCCGAAGTTCATGTCGAACAGACCCGTGATGCTGACGGGGCCCGAACCCTGGAGCGTCCCGCTGTTCAAGGTGAAGCTCCCCGTCGTTAGGGATCCGTCGACCGTCAGCACTCCACCGGAATCAATCGTGAGCCCTGCGATCGTGACGCTCGTCGTGATGACCGGGTCGTTCACGGTGTTCGGGATGGTCGCCGTGTCGGCGGCCCCCGGTACGCCGGCGGTCCAATTGCCGGCCGTCGTCCAGACCGTACTCGTCGCGCCGGTCCAAGTGGTGGCGACGCCGGATGCCCGCTCGGGCAGGAACAGCGCCGCGAGGACGAAGGCGGCGGCAAGCGCGGCCGGAGGAATGCGCCCGGCGCCGAGGCGCCGGCACCGGTCAGGCCGACTTCGAGAGGGAGTCCGGAGCCGCGAAACGCCGCGCGGAGTGGTGCCGGTCGAGCCAGATCCTTGGTGTCTCATCCTTCCCACCTGTCCCTTCTGTCATCTCGAAGCCGGCCGGTGCGGCGACCGCGAGGTCTCCGAAGCCGAGAAGCGAATCTCGAAAGCGAGGGTTGTTTTCGGGAGGGGGCGCAAGCGCGCGAGAACCCGCCGTCACGGCGGGGGCGACGCGCCGTCGGGAGCAGCGTCGAGGCGATGCCTCTTCTTTCATAACTGAATCGCCCGGCGTGCCCGGGTGCCGGGCGGTTCCGCTTGCGTGGGCGGTACGCTATGTCTTCCCTCCGAGCGGTGTCAATGGAGAGTCGGGCGGCTTCGTTGGACTCTTCGGGAATAGCACGAAAGTGGTAGATCTCCTGGAACCGGGGTGGCTGGCGGCTAGAGACGGGGGAGCGAGCTCGCCACTGCCGGGAACGGAAGGGCCGAGGCGGCTACCGGAGCCGCGTAGGTCGAGGAATCGAAGCTTCGGCGGCCCCTTTCATGGCCGCGTGGGGATGTACGTTGCCTGTGCGCCTTCCGCACGGTCACCTCGGCCAGGCACGCCCGCCCTGAGCGGGGAAGGCCTCCCTGGCTCGGCCGCTCGCGTCCCGCCGGCGCCTTCCACGCCGTTCGTGTCGGGCGACTCGACCGAGGAGAGCTGGCACGGCGAGAACTCCGAGGTGTTGCCCGCCTCATCCGTGGCCGTCGCCGTGACCGGCTGTCCCGGGGGAGCCGTCAGGCTCACGCCGAAGGAGGCCTCGCCCCGCTCGTCCGTCGAGACGGTCGTGGACGCGATCCGAGTCTGCCCCTCGCCGTAGCCGGATGGATCGCAGGACGAGTTGGCGAAGAACTCGAGCGTGTAGGTCGTGCTCGGCGCGCTCGTCAGGGTTCCCTCGACGCTGGCGAACGTGATGGAGGTCAGTACGGGAAAGCTCTGGCGTGCGTTCGGGCCCCTGCCGGGATCGCCCGGATCGTTCTCGGTCACGCCGTCGTTGCCGAGGTCGATTCCCAGTGCTCCGTTCTCGAAGATCCAGTTGGAGAGGATCGCGTTCCCCGCTCCGGCCGTCGGATCCAGTGAGACGCCGGCGCCGCGATTGAAGGCGATGAGGTTTCCGGCGGTGCCGAGCAGCCCGCCAACGGAGTTCGCATGCGCGCCTCCGGCGATGCCGACTCCGAGGCCGTTCGGAAGCGGCCCGTCCCCCTTCACGCTCGTGCCGATGAAGTTGCCCTGCACGGCGTTCTCACTCGAGTCGCCCAGGATCTCCACCCCGGCTGTTCGGTTTCCGGAGATGAGGTTGCGCGCCGCGCCGGCCGTTCCGCCGACGGTGACCCGGGTCCTGGCCTGGATCTCGACGCCGCTGCCCTGATTGGGCAGCGCGATCGCTCCGGCGGCATCCGTCCCAACGAAGTTTCCTTGGATGGAGTCGCCCGCGCCCGTCAGGATCCCGTCGCCGCGGTTGCCCGAGACCAGATTGCAGTCTCCGGCGCAGGGGCCGTCCGGCGTCGTTCCGTTGGTGCCTCCGATCCGGCTGGCGGTCCCGCCCGAGGAATCGATGCCAGGCCCGAGATTGGCGACGGCCGAGCGGCCCTCCGCGCCGGTGCCGATCCGGTTGCCCTGGATCCGGTTGCCAGACCCGGACAGAATCTGAATGCCCTTGCCGCGGTTTCCCGAGATCACGTTGCGCGCCTCGGGCGCCGGGCCCCCGATCGTGTTGATTCCAGCCCGCAGGGCTCCACCCCGGCTCCGGACGACGATTCCCCGAGAGTTTCCGACCGCGGCGTTCCCCGTCGCGTCCGTGCCGATGAGGTTTCCGGCCACGAGGTTGTCCCCCGCGGACAGGAAGACGCCCGCGTCGCCGTTGCCCGAGATGAGGTTGCGGTCTTCCGCGCGGGTGCCGCCGATCGTATTGCCGGCCGACAGGACATCGACCCCGCTGTCCCGGTTCGCGGCGGCGGCGGTGC
>JBOGJK010000867.1:0-1820 GCA_050745345.1 Thermoanaerobaculia bacterium | reverse complement strand
ACGCTACTTCGACCGCTTCGTGCCCGGCCAGGCGCTCTCGGAAACCGAACGCGAGGGGCTCGCTAACGAGGTCCCAGGCGCCGTGTCGCGCGTGCGCGACTATTACCTGCCGCTCCTCCGGAGGGAGCGCGGGCCGGTGGGTCGCGCGCTCCGGGTTCTGGACAGCGGCTGCGGCAACGGGATGTCGGTCGATCTGCTCTGTGAGGCCGGTTTCGAGGCCTGGGGAGTGGACCTTTCGGCGCTGCGCAAGTGGCAATGGCGAGGGCGCCGCCGCCGGGACCGGCTCGCCTGCGCCGAGGGCGGCCGGCTCCCCTTCGCCGACGGTTTCTTCGACGCCCTCCTCTGCTCGGGCGTTCTCGAGCACGTGGGTGTGGAGGAGTCGCGAGGAGAAACGTACAGAGTCCGCGTGATGCCCGGCAGAGACGCGGCGCGAATCGCCTTTCTCGCCGAGCAAGCGCGGGTCCTCTCACCCGGAGGAGTCCTGTGGCTCGACTTTCCCAACGGCGCCTTCCCGATCGACTTCTGGCACGGCGCGCGGGCCGGGGCGCCTCGCTGGCACTCCCCGAGGGAAGGCTTCCTTCCGACCGCTGCGGAGGTGCGACGATACGCCGCCGCGCTGCACGCGGTGTTTCGGGTGCGGGCGCTCGGAGCGGAAGGCCGCCTGCAGTTCCGTCAGGTGGGCCGGCACTGGTACGGAAGGCTCCTGCGCCTGCCGGCCGCGCTCTGGCTGCGCCTGCTCGGCGCTCCCCTTTTCTCGGCGCTTCTCGAGACGCCGCTCAATCCCTTCCTCGTGCTCGAGCTTCGGAAAGCGCGGTGAGCGCGATGCCGGATCTGCTTCGGCTCGGGCGCACCGCCGCCCTGCGGCTCGCGACACCTATTGACCGGATCGCTCTGTACCTCGCGGGCAAGAGCGGCCTGCCCCCGCTCTGGCTGCGCCGCCACGCCGGCGCCGCCTCGAGGTTCGAGAGCTCGGCCAGGCAGATGGCCGCCTTCCTCGACGGCCTCGGGGTCCTGGAGGAGACCGACGATGTCCTCGACGTCGGGTGCGGCGCCGGAGCGATGGCCGGAGAGCTGGCGAGGCGCCTCGGGCCCGGGCGCCGCTACGTCGGCTTCGACGTGCACGCTCCCTCGATCGGCTGGTGCCGCAAACGCTTCGCTGCTGATCCGAGCCTCTCTTTCGAGGTCGCACCGGTCCCCTCGCCGTACGGCTCCCGGTCCGGCGAGCCGGCGACCTCGTACCGCCTCCCGATGGAAGACGGCAGGGCGGGATTCATCCTCGCCAAGTCGGTCTTCACGCACCTGCTCGAGCCCGAGGCGAGGCACTACCTCGCCGAGATCCGCCGCACGCTGAAACCCGGACGCGGGGCGATCGTCACGGCCTTCCTCTTCGACGCCACGGCTCCGGAGCTCGATCGGGTCCGGCGCGCCTTCCCCTTCGGCGACTCCGCGGGCTGTGTGCGCTGGCGCCGGCGCCTGCGTCCCGAGGCGGCCGTCGCCTACGAAAGGCTCTTCTTCTTCTCCCTTGTCGAGGGCGCGGGCCTGCGGGTCCAGTGGGTGTCACCCGGCTACTTTCCCGGCAGGCAGAGGCTGACCGGGCAGGACATTCTGCTGCTTGGACTCTGAAAGGTCTCGAAGGGCCCTGACCGGGCAGTCCACCAACGCGACCTGTCGGAGCGATTCGGAAGTGCTTTCATGCCCTTCGCCCTGGCCCGGAAATACCCGGGCGCCGAGCGCCAATGGGGATGGCAGTACGTCTTTCCCGCCGACCAGCGCAGCCGCGACCCTCGCGCGCAAGTCGTGCGCCGCCATCACTTGCATGA
>JBOGJK010000866.1:0-5231 GCA_050745345.1 Thermoanaerobaculia bacterium | reverse complement strand
ATTCACGGCTCACGATTCACGATTTACGATTCACGGTTCACGGTTCACGATTCACGAGAATGAAAACCACCATCGTCCGCGGTTCCGGCATGCACGTGGCCGAGGGGGTCGTGACCAACGAGCGCCTCTCGCGGCTGATGGACACCAGCGACGAGTGGATCGTCCAGCGGACGGGGATCCGGCAGCGGCGCTTCGCCCGGAAGGGTATCTCCTCCGCGGACCTCGGCTACGGGGCGGCGCGGGAGGCGCTCGCGGACGCCGGCCTCGCCGCGTCGGACATCGACCTGATCGTCTTCGCGACGATGACGCCCGCGCACTACTTTCCGGGCAACGGCGGCCTGCTCGCGGCGCGGCTCGGCCTCGACGAGACACCCGCCCTGGACATCCGCATGCAGTGCGCGGGGTTCCTCTCCGGCCTCCAGGTCGCCGACGCCTTCATCCGCTCCGGCGCGTACCGGCGTGTATTGCTGGTGGGCGCCGAGTGTCACGCGGCCTTCTTCCCCTGGAGCGATGCCGACTGGGCGATCCTCTTCGGAGAATCGGAGGAGCCGGCCTCCCCCGAGAGCTACGCCTGGGGCACGGCGCACCGCGACCGCGCCGTCATCTTCGGCGACGGAGCCGGCGCCTTCCTGCTCGAGGCGCACGAGGCGGAGGATGGACGGGGGTTTCTCGGATTCGAGATGCGCACGGACGGAAACCACTGGGACAAGCTGTACGTGCCGGGGGGCGGCTCGGCCAACTTTCCGTACTTCTCCCCCGCGATGTTCGCGGACAACCGCACGATTCCGATCGTCGAAGGGCGCCACGTCTTCCGCCTCGCCGTGACGGCCATGCCGCAGATCGTGCGGGAGGTGCTGTCGCGCCACGGCCTGGGCCTCGAGGATGTCTCGCTCCTGCTCATGCACCAGGCGAACCTGCGCATCAACGAGGCCGTGCAGAAGGCCCTCGATCTGCCAGACGAGAAGGTATTCAACAACATCCAGACCTACGGAAACACCACGGCCGCAACGCTGCCGCTCGTCTTCCACGAGGCCCGCCAGCTCGGGCGTATCCGCCCGGGCGATCTCGTCGTGTTCACGGCGCTCGGCGCCGGGCTCCACTGGGGCGCGGGTCTCCTGCGCGTGTAGCCGCGAACTTCAAGACTTCGTGAGTCCGGCGGGGGACGGTCCGCCGATGCCCCTAAGCTCCCCCGCGGAGTGTCGCTCAAGGAGGCCAGATGAGAAGAAAGCTCCTGCTCTTCGCCCTGCTCGGTCTCACCGCGGCGGGTCCGTCCGCGCGCGCTCAGCAGACGCCTCCACCGGAGGCCCCCGCCGGGAAAGAGCCCGAGCGGGAGGCCGTCCAATACCGACCCCTCGAGGGCCCCGTGATCATCAACCTCCCCTCGGTCGACGTTCCCCAGGCCGGAACCCTGACGCTCTTCTTCACGCACCGGTTTCGCACTCCCGTACAGGACGCCGACTGGTTTCATGATCTGGTTTCCTTCGATCTCGGCGCCGACATCGGGATCGGTCTCTCCTACGCGCCGTCGCCGAACCTCGACGTCTCCTTCTACCGCTCCTCGTCGCTCGATCTGGATCCCTGGGAGCTCGCGGCCAAGTACCGCCTGGTTTCGAAGGGACCGCTCGGCGTCTCTCTTCGCGTCGGCGGCGATGTCCGCAGCGAGGACGGCCTGACCGACCGGTGGAGCTTCTTCACGCAGGCGATCCTGGCGTATTCGATCGGGGAGCGGGTCCGCGTCACGGCGGTCCCCACCTACGTGTCCCAGATCTCCGGGCGGCCCTTCGCATATTTCCCGCCGCAATCGCCTCCCCCGCCCAACGACCGCTCCTGCGAGTCCACCGAGTTCGAGAGCTTCCTCTGCCACGGGCTCTACGAAAACGCCTTCAACGTCCCGGTGGCGGTCTCGGTTGCGCTGACGAGGTCGATCTCTCTCCACGCCGAGGTCACGGCGCGTTACGGAAAGGCGGACTCGATCGGTGTCGGCTGGGTCGCCTCGATCGAGAAGACGCTGTTGCGTCATCGCTGGTGCTTTACGGCCGGCAACCAGCGGCAGACGACGGTGGACCAGTACGCCGCCTCCCTGCCCTACTGGATGCGCTTCGACCCGATCGGACCCGACGGGAAGGCTCAGGGGAATCGCGGCATCTACCTCGGCTTCAACATCGTCCGCCAGTGGATGCTGAAATGAGGCGGCGGCTTGCCCGGGCGAATCACGGCATCCGCAGGTACCCGAAGCGCTCCGGCCGGTGGAAGTCGGGGGGGTCGGCGCCCGTCGGGCTCCAGGCGGAGTACTCGTCCGGGTTTCCCCGGTCGATCCGATGGAAGTTCGCGCGCCAGACCGCGGCCGGCCCGGGCGAGAGCGGCTCCAGAGGTATCGAAAAGAGCGCCGACCAGCGCTCCGGCCGCCGCCGGACCCGCGCCGAGAGGCCTGGACAATTCCAGGAGGCGTCCACGCGCATCGTCTCGCGCCGCCCCTCCGGCGACTCGACGCGCGCGTCGAAGAGGGTCCCGAGCGGGTTCACCTCGAACTCGTAGTAGACCGCCGGCCGATCGTCCGGGGAGAGGAACACCTCGAAGACGTCCTCCTTCCAGAGCGGATCATCGCGGCGCGTGAGGGTGGCGGTCACACCGCGGTCCCTGCCGTCGAAACGAACGAGCAGCCGCCCGGCGCGCGTTGCCACCCGCACCGCGGTCGCCAGGAGCGGACGCGCGCCGTCCCGCGAGAGGCGCAGGAGGAGAGGGGGCAGGCCCACCAGCCGGTCCGTCGGCGAGAGCCGCGGAACCTCGAGCAACGGCAGGGGGTCGGCCATCACATCGGGCGCGGCGCCTCCGGAAACGGGATCCCCATCTCGGTCAGCCACGCCCGCGCGCGCTCGAGGGCCTGGTGCTCCTTGAACTGGAAGAACCGGGCTTCCTCCTTCGGGTAGCGTATCAGCGTCTCGCGGTAGAGAGCGGCGGAGCCCGCGGCCTGGAGCGCGGCCGAGAGCTCCCGCCGGCAGGTCTCGTCCTCGCAGCGCGGCAGGAACTCCTCCAGGTCCCCGAGGGTTCGCTCCCCCCGGTCGCGCGGCAGCGCGAGGTAGCGGGCATCGGCGGACATCCGCGCGTGGCGCTCCGCGTCTCGCGCAAGCACCTGCTCGACCTCTCCCGTCTCTCGATCGAAGAAGTGCGTGATCTGCTGCGAGCGGCTCTCGAAGCCGACGATCAGGCCCTCCCAGTCGATCCGAAGCGCCATCAGACGTTCGGGAAGTCGACAGTCGACCGTCGACAGTCAACCGGGGACAACAAGGCGCCCGGGCCCGGACTTCCGACTCGCCATTGGCAGGGCCGCATGAACCGGTATGATACGAGGTTGCCATGGCTGTGAAAAAGATCGCAACCTTCGACGACTGGATCGACGCCTTCCGCAGCTGGCAAAAGGACATCGGGCTCCGGCTGCCCCGGTACACCGACTACGCGTTCGAGGCGAAGTACGGGAACCTCGCGACCGACGAGATCGAGTTCGGCGACTTCCGAGGAGAGAAGAAGTGGGAGCGCGTGACGCAGATCCCGCACCAGCCGATCCGCGACGCCCTCTTGAACCTGATCGTCTACCAGGGGGACACGGAGTTCGCCTCCGTCGAGCAGCAGCGCAACCTGCTCCAGAGCTCCCCTTCCGACTACGACACCGACAGCGTCTGCCGGATCATGACCGAGGAGATGCGGCACGGCTGGCAGATGTGCCACGTCCTCGTCAACCACTTCGGCGAGACGGGCAGGATCGAGGCGCGCAAGCTCCTCGAGCGCCGCTCCTGGCAGAACAACCGGCTGCTCGGCTCCTTCAACGTGGATGTGGACGACTGGGTGGACTTCTTCACCTACACGGAGTTCGTGGACCGGGACGGCAAGTTCCAGCTCAACATGCTTTCCACCTCGGGGTTTGCCCCGCTCGCCCGCTCCATGGGGCCGATGCTGCGCGAGGAGGGGTTCCACCTCGGCACGGGCCACATGGGCCTGCAGCGCATCGCGAAGGCCGGGCGCGTCCCTCCGGCGCTCCTGCAGAAGTACGTCAACAAGTGGGTCTCGACCGCCTACGACCTGTTCGGCAAGGACTCCTCCTCCTCGGCCGAGTGGTTCTACGTCTGGGGGCTGAAGGGGCGCTACGACGAGGCCCGCCAGACCGCCCTGCCCGACAAGGCTCACTTGAACGAGTTCTCGCGCGAGCTCTACCGGCAGGAGGTCCAGAAGCTGCTCGAGTCGATCAGCCGCCTGCTGCCGCCGGACACGCCACCGCTTTCGGCGCCGGACCTCAAGTTCCACCGCGCGATCGGCGAGTTCGCGGGCCAGACCTGGTCGGTCCGCGGAGAGCCGCTGACCCTTGAGCAGTACGAGGAGCACCTCGCGGAGACGCTCCCGACCGAGAAAGAGAAGAAGTCCGTCGCCGACCTGATGCGTGAGCCGGACTGGATCGCGCCCCGAGACTCGGTCACGGCCCCGTAGAGCGTGCCCCGGCCCGCGCCCCGACTCTCGACTTCCGACTCTCGACTTTCGACCCTTCGGCGCAGGCTTCTTGCCTGGTACGGCCGCGAGAAGCGCCGACTGCCCTGGCGCGGCACGCGGGACCCCTATCGGATCTGGGTCTCGGAGGTCATGCTGCAGCAGACCACGGTCGAGGCCGTGCGGCGCCGCTACCACCGGTTCCTCGCGCGTTTCCCCGACCTGCCCTCGCTCGCCCGGGCGCGGGAGGACTCGGTGCTCGCCGCCTGGTCGGGGCTCGGCTACTACGCCCGCGCGAAGAACCTCCGGCGCGCGGCCCGCGAGATCCTCGAGCGCCACGGCGGAATCTTCCCGAGGGACCCTCGGACTTTGGGCCGACTGCCCGGCTTGGGCGAGTACACGGCCGCCGCCGTCGCCTCGCTCGCCTTCGGAGAACGCCTCCCCGCGGCGGACGCCAACGTGACGCGCGTCGTCTCGCGTCTTGCCGCGATCCCGGGCACCGCCGGCTCGCGGCGCAACCGCGAGGCCGTGCTCGCTTTCGTGGGCCGTCTTCTCCCACGGCGGCGGCCGGGCGATCTGACCAGCGCGCTGATGGACCTCGGGCAGGGCGTCTGTACGCCGAGACGTCCCGCCTGCCTGCGGTGCCCCCTGGCCTCCGTTTGCGAGGCGCGGCGGCGGGGAGATCCCGAAGCCTATCCGCGCCGGCGCCCCACGCCGGCCCCCGTCCGGATGGCCCTCGCGGCGGTCCTGGTCGAGCG
>JBOGJK010000865.1:0-1722 GCA_050745345.1 Thermoanaerobaculia bacterium | reverse complement strand
CCCGAGGGCTCCCGTCCCTCCGGTTACGACCGCCGATTTTCCCGAAAGCGTCATGGCGCCTCCTTTTCGCCCGTTCGAGTCTAACGTCCCTTGGAGTCTGTCCGAGAAAGGCCCGTCGCGAGCGCGGGGAGGCCGATGCGAGAGCGGGAGTGCAGGAAAACCGGGCGGAGGCGTAGCCGGGCTACGCCGCACAACCGGTTTTTCGAGCATTCCGCTGGCAGCGAGAGCATCGCCGCGCGCAGTAGGGCATTAATCGGACAGACTCCAAGGCCCTGCTCACCCGCGCGGCGCCGCGGGGCGGGCGGGCGGTCGCGCCCGCTGGCGTAGAATTTCCCCCGAGCGGCGGCCCGATGAGCGATCCCTTTCCTCCCGATACGAAACGGTGCCCCTTCTGCGCGGAGGAGATCCTCGCCGACGCGTCCAAGTGCCGGCACTGCGGCGAATGGCTGGTCCCGCCACCGCCCGGGCGAGGGCCGTCGGTCGAGGGGCGCCGGTACTCCGACGCCCAGCCGATCTGGCAGCTCGTGTTGCTCTGGGTCTCGACCTTCGGGTTCTACGGCATCCGCTGGTTCTACCGGACCTGGAAACAGCTGAAGCGGGATCGGGACCTCGACATGAGCCCGGGGCTCCACACGCTGGGGCTCTTCGTCCCGATCCTGAATCTCGTGCTCGTCTTCAACCTCTTCAAGGAGATCAAGGAGTACGCCGAGGACGCCAGGATTATCGTGCGATGGGCGCCGGGGCCCCTGGTCGCGGCCTTCGTCGGACTCAACCTGCTCTGGAAGCTGCCTCCCCCCTGGTGGGCATTCTCCCTTCTCTCCGTTTGTCTGCTCGCCGCCGCTCAGGCGACCCTCAATCGCTACTGGAGTGTCCGGCAGGCGGGAGTTCCCGTGCGGCGGAGGATGAGCGGGGGCCAATTCGCCGCGGTCGTGGTCGGTGGTTTCTGCTTTCTGCTCGTCGGGCTCGGCGTGTACACGCAGCTCACCCAGGAAGCGCAGGAGCTGGTCTCCCGCGCGAGGACTTCGGCCGCTTCGCCCGCGGTCGAAACGGCCTCGCGCGAGACGTCGGCCCCGGAAGGCCTGCCCCGGGAGCTCGTCCACGGCCAGCGCGCCGCCGCGGCCCGCCTGCCCGGCCGGAAGCTCTCGGCGCAGGAGCTCTTCCGGCTCGTTTCCCCCGCGCTCTTCGTCGTGACGACGCGCGACTCGCGGGGGGCCGTCCGCACGCTCGGCAGCGCCGTGTCGATCGCCCGGGAGCTCGCCGTGACCAACGCGCACGTCGTCGAGGGGGGCGGATCGATCCACGTGACCCAGGGAGAGCGCAGCTGGTCCGCCTCGGTGCTCGACCGTGACCGGGAGCGCGACCTCTGCCGCCTGCGCATCGAAGGCATCGTCGCATCGGCCGCGCTCGTGCGGGACCCCGGGAGCCTCCGCATCGGGCAGCGCGTCTATGCGGTCGGAGCGCCCGAGGGGCTCGAGATGACCCTCTCCGAAGGACTCATCTCCGGCTTCAGGGACTTCCGCGGCCAGCGGGTCGTACAGACCTCGGCCCCGATCTCGCGCGGCTCGAGCGGGGGTGGGCTCTTCGACGAGATGGGCGCGTTGGTCGGGATCACGACGTTCATGCTCGCGGGAGGGCAGAACCTGAACTTCGCGATCCTCGCCGACCGCGCGCTCGCTCCCGGCATCCGGCCCCTCTCCGCCGACGAGCTGCTCGCAATCTGGC
>JBOGJK010000864.1:0-2408 GCA_050745345.1 Thermoanaerobaculia bacterium | reverse complement strand
CACAGGTTCGCCGCGTTGAAGTGCGCGTCGGCGTCGGAGGGGTCGAGCGCGAGCGCCCGCTCGTAAGCCTGCAGCGCTTCGCGGTCGCGGCCGAGGTCCTCCAGCGCAACGCCGAGGTTGAAGGCCGCGGTCGCGTCGTCTGCGCGCGCTGCCAGCGCGGCCCGGTAGTGCGCTTCCGCGGCCGCCGCGTCCCCCTGCTCGTGGAGCAGCCGCCCGAGGTTTACACGCGCCTCTCCGTGCGCGGCATCGAGCGCGAGCGCGTGTTCGTACGCCGCGCGAGCCTGCTCCGGATCGGAGGCCTCGAGCGCGAGGGCTCGCTCGTGCCAGTCCTGCGCCGATAAGGCCTCCCGAGGAGGCTCTTCCAGAGCCGCCGCGGGCGCGAGCGCGGCGACTCTGGCCGGCAGCGGCCGAGCGCCGAAATCGAGAAGCGTCTGGCCCGATTCGGGCTGCCAGCGAGAGTTCCCATCGCCCACGATGATGCGGCCCCCATCCGCGACGATGCGCAGGTCCGCCAGGCGGCGGCGCGCCGGCGCCTCCCGCGCGAGCTGGCCGAGGACCCGGCGGACCCGGCGCGGCGGGATCCGCGCCTCGAGCAGCCCCTTGGCGGCGCGCAGGAAGACGAGGTCGGGAAAGGAGAACCGGTATTGCCCGCGCGGTCCGCGCTCCGGGTCCAGCAAACCCGCCCGCACGTAAGCGCGCACCTGCGCGGCGGAGAAACCGAGGATCTGCGCGACTTGGCGGGTACCGTAGCCCGTCATCGGGAAGGGCCCGGAGGGCTACTTGCGGGACGCGGTCTTCTTCTGGGCACCGTTGCCGGCCCGCTTGGCCGGCTTTCGCTCCGCTGCGGAGGCCTCGGCCTTGCGGGAGGGCTTGCCCCCTCGGGCCAGGCTCCGGCGCAGCGCCTCCATCAGGTCGATGACCTCGCCGCTCTTGACCCGCGGCGGCGCGGAGATCTCCTGCCCCGTCTCGATCTTCTTCTTGAGTTGCTGCTGGATCCGCTTCTTGACCTCGTCCTCGTACGCCTCGGGCCGGAACTCGTCGGAGGAGGCCTGCTCGACGAGCATCTTCGCGAGCTTCAGCTCCGCGTCGCGGACCGTCTCCCGGTCGAGGCCCACTTCGGAGATGGGCCGGATCTCGTCGGCGTAGAGAAGCTGCTGCATCACGAGCCCGTCGTCTGTCGCACGCACCATGACCAGGTACTGCTTGCCTCGGGCGGCGTACTTGGCCAGCGCAACCCGCTCGGTGTCCTTCAGCACCTCGGCGAAGAGCCAGTAGGCCTTCGAGCCTCCCTTGTCGGGTCCCAGGTAGTACGCCTTGTCGAAGTAGACGGGGTCGATCGAGGAGAGGGGCACGAACTCCGTCACGTCGATCGTCTGCGTGGCCTGCTCTTCGAGCGCTTTGAGCTCCTCGGCGGTGAAGAGCACATACTGGTCCTTGGCGAACTCGTAGCCCTTGCGGATCTCGTCGCGCGGCACGACGACGTTGTCTTCCTTCGGGCAGACGTACTGCTGCTTGACGCGCGAGCCGCACTTACCGTGCAGCATGTTGAAGGAGATGGCCGCCGAAGAGTTGCCGGCCGAGAAGAGCTTGACCGGGATCGACACGAGCCCGAAGGAGACGTTCGCGGTGGCGAGCGCCCTCGCCGTCGGTTCTTCCGCCATACGGGTGCTAAGTGTAACAAAGATCAGCCGCTTGTGGCCTCGAAAATCTCGGCGAAGTCGCGGGCGAGCGCCGGGCCGGTTGCCCCCTCCTCGTGCTTGAAGAAAGCGTAGAGCTGCCTCCACGGCTGCGACCGGTAGCTCTCGGCGCGGCGCCGCAGGTCCTCCCGCGCATAGTCCTGGCGGCGCAGCCGGGCATAGCCCCAATCCGTGGTGGCCTCGAGCGGCGTCGCCAGCTCCTCGTCCTCCGCGACGCAAAGCGCCTGGCCCCGCGCGCGGAGCGCCTCGAAGACGTCCTCGTCGAACCAGGAGGCGTGGCGGAACTCGAAGGCGGCGCGGGAGCCGGGCGGGAGATTCGCGAGGAAGTCCGTGAGTCTCGGCAAGTCCTTCTTGAGATTCGGAGGGAGCTGGAAGAGCACGGGGCCCAGCCGGTCGCCCAGCGCCGCCGCCGCGCGGAAGAAGTAGTCCACGGAGTCTCCCGCCTCCTTGAGCCGTTTCTGGTGCGTGATGCGCTGCGAGGCCTTCAGGACGAAGACGAAACCCGCGGGGACTTGTCCCGCCCAGTGCGTGAGCATCTCCGCCCGCGGCATCCGGTAGAAGGTGTTGTTGATCTCGACGGCGGAGAGACGCCCGGCGTAATAGCGCAGCATCTCGGAAGCCGGCAGGTCCTCGGGATAGAAGCTCCCCTTCCACCCCTTGTACGAGAAGCCGCTCGTGCCGACGAAGAGGCGCATGGGGTCAACCGTGAAC
>JBOGJK010000863.1:0-3001 GCA_050745345.1 Thermoanaerobaculia bacterium | reverse complement strand
GCGCCGCCGGGCGTACAACGCGCTGCGCAGCGTGGGCCTCGGCCATCGGCTGAGCGCGATGCCCCGCGTGCTGTCCGGAGGCGAGCAGCAGCGCGTGGCCATCGCCCGGGCGGTGGTCAACGAGCCGCCGCTCCTGCTGGCCGACGAGCCGACGGGCAATCTCGACCCGGCGCTCTCGGAGGAAATCATGCGGCTCTTCGCGGAGATCAACATCCGCGGGACCACGGTGCTGGTCGCGACCCACGACGTGGAGCTGATCCGCCGCATGGGGAAGCGCGTCTTGACGCTCGACCGCGGCCACCTGCGCGAGCGCGAGATGCCGCGCGAGGCGCAGGGGTTCGTGCGGGAAGCGCCCTTCCTGCCCCTGGGATGAGCCGGGAACCATCGGTCGTGAATCGTGAACCGTGAATCGTGAACCGTGAACCGAGGGAGAGTCGCGGTCCGCAGTCGCGACTCCGGTTTACGGTTTACGGTTTACGGTTGACGGCTCGCGCGCCCGTGGGCGTCAAGGGTCGCTACGTCTTTTCGGAGGCCTGGTCGGTGGCCAAGAGCGGCCCACGCCAGACGGCGATGGCGGTGCTGCTGGTGGCCCTTGCCCTCTACGTCCCGGGGCTGCTCGCGCTGCTGTCCCGCAACCTCGGCCGCCTTGCCGCGGCCGAAGGGGATCCGGTCGCCGTGGTCGTCTCTTTGGAGCCTTCCGCGGACGCCCGCGCTCTGGCCGCCCGCCTCGCCGCGGATCGCCGGGTGGCCCGGGTGCGGATCGTCGAAAGTGCCGAGGCGCTCGAGCGATTCCGGCGGGCCTACCCGGACCTGGGCGCGGCGCTGGCGGGACTGGAGGAGGCGCCCTTTCCGCCGAGCCTGGAAGTGACCCTCTCGGACAGCGCTCCGCCCGGCTCGGGGCCGCAGATCGCCGGCGCCGCGCGGGCCTGGCCCGGGGTCGAGACGGCGGAGTCGGAGGAGCAGTATGCCCGGCGGTTCCGGGACGCCGTACGGCTGCTGCGCGGCGCCGGGATCTTCCTCGGCCTGATCCTGACCGCCGCGGCGATCCTCTCGGTAGCCTCGGCGATCCGGCTGGCGCTCGACCTGCACCGCGAGGAGATCGAGATCATGCGCCTGATGGGGGCGACCGAGGGGGCCGTGCGCGCTCCCTTCTGGCTTTACGCCTCCGTCGAGGGCCTGGCCGGGGGCGCGCTCGCGCTGGCGTTGCTCTACGCCACGTTCCGATTCGCCACGTACTGGCTGGCTCGAGATCCGCACCCCGTCCTTTCGATGCTCTGGGTGCGTTTCCTCGACGCTCCGACCTCCTCGCTGCTTCCGCTGGCCGGCCTGGCCGCCGGGTTCGTCGGCAGCCTGCTGTCGCTCGGGCGAAGGGACTGACGCCGGCCGGCTTGACTAAACGATTTCGGGCGTCGGGTCGGGCTCGCCCAGCAGGCGCGCCAACCCTTCCCAGCCGGAGACGTTCTCACAGACGACCTTGAGCGCGGAGGTCAGCGGCACGGCGAGGATCGCCCCCGGCACGCCCCAGAGCACTCCCCAGAAGATGACAGCGACGATGACGGTCAGCGGGAAGAGGCGCACCCGCCCTCCGACGATCAGCGGCGTCAGGACGTTGCCCTCCAGGAACTGCAGCAGCGTGTAAACGGCGAAGACGGCGAGGGCCCTTCGCACGTCGTACTGAAAGTAGGCCACCGCGATGGCCGGCACCGTCGAGAAGATGATGCCGACATAGGGGAGCAGGATGGCGAGCCCCGCGATCGGCCCCAGGATGTAGTAGTAGTTGATCTGCAGCACCATCAGGGCGATCGTCGTCGCCGCGGCCATGATCAGCATGACGAAGGAGAGGCCGAGGGCGTAGGCCGTCATGGCCCGGGAGATCGCGCCCGTGACGTTGGACTGGCCGTAGCGCGGCTGCCGCGTCAGGATCCCCTCGATCACGCGTGCGAACTTCTCCCGGTCCTTCAGCATGAAGAGGGTCAGAAACGGCACCGTTGCCGCGTAGAGCAGGAACTCGATCAGGTCGCCGATCTGGGCGAAGAACGCCCGCGTCGTCGCTAGCGGCGACTCGCTGATCTTGACCTCGCGCACGGCGCGCGGGACTTCCGGGAGAATCGACCCCATGCGCTCGCGCAGCGTGTTGACGAACTCCATCACGCTGGAGAGCAGGTCCCGGATGCGCGTCTGGTAGCGGGGCAGGTCGCTGTAGAAGAGGTTGAGCTGCGCGGTCACGTTGATGACCAGCAGCACGACCGCCCCGATGAGCACGAAGAGCAGCATCAGGATCGCCGCCATGCGGGGAACCCGGGTCCTCTCGAGAAGCGAGACGAAGGGGCGCAGGGCGAAGGAGAGAAAGAGGGCGAAGGCCATCACGATGAAGAGGTTGCGGCCGAAGTAGAGCAGCGCGACCACCGCCGCGGCCGACAGGATCGTCACGCCGGCCTCTCGGTGAGAGGCGGCCGGAGGCCCGGCCGGCCTCGAGGCTGGAGTCAAAAAAGCCCCCTCGGCGGGAGGGGGCTCGGTGTCTTTCGACGTCTCCGGTCTGCTCACGCTCCGGAGATAAGTGTTACCACAATCACGGCCCGCCGGTTCCTGGCCCGCCCTTCGGCCGTCGCGTTGTCGTAGGCGGCGTCCTGAGACCCCCTCGCGAACGTGGCGATGCGGCCCGGATCGATCCCGTGGCGGGTCACCAGATACTCCTTGGCCGCTTCGGCGCGTCTGGCCGAAATGCCCATGTTGGTTTCCTCCGAGCCGGTGTTATCCGAGTACCCGGTGATCGTGGCCGTCGCGTTCAGGTCGTTCTTCATCCGCAGCGCGATCCCGTCGAGCATCGCCTTGGCGATGTTGGTGAGCCGGGCGCTGCCGGCATCGAAGGTGATCTCGTCGCTGGTCTTGCGGGGCGTGGGCGGCGGGGGAGGCGCCGGGGCCGCCGGGGCGGCGGGCGCGGCGGCCGGCTCCTCCTCCACGACGGGCTCGGGAGGCGCAGGGGGCGGGACCACGACGGGAG
>JBOGJK010000862.1:0-2592 GCA_050745345.1 Thermoanaerobaculia bacterium | reverse complement strand
TCTTCGACGCGCCGTGCAGCGGCACGGGCACTCTGCGCAAGAGCCCCGAGATCCGCTACCGCGTGACTCCGGCCTCGATCGAGCGTCTGGCAGCGGCGCAGCGGGAGGGGCTTCTCGCCGCGTCAGGCCTTCTCGCGCCGGGAGGCTACCTGCTCTACGCGACCTGCTCTCTCGAGCGGGAGGAGAACGAGGAGGTCGTCAGAGGCGTCCTCGAGAACAATGCGGCGCTCGAGCTCGCCCCGATCGAGGCGCCGGAGAGCCTGACGCCCTACGTCTCCGGGCCTCTCTTCCGCCTCCTTCCCGACGAGCTCACCGACGGCTTCACGGCCCACCTGCTGCGCCGGCGCGGGCCAACCGTGAACCCTTGAGCCTGGCGCGGCTCGAGAGGTCCACTCTTCGCGGTCGACTCCTACTGCGGCCAGTTCAGGCCGAGCGCCTTGGAGAAGAACGCGGCCGCCTCTCCCCGCGTGATGTTGGCGTTGGGGCAGAACTGTGCCGGGCCGCAGCCGCCCGTCACCTCTCGAGCAGGTGGGACAGACGCTGGAAGCTGCCCGCGCTGGCGCGGCGGACCAGACCTTAGACGCGGTATCCCTCCTCGAGCAGGTGCTCGGCCAGGTACGAGCCGTCCTGGCCGTTGCTACCGGTGATCAGGGCTTCTTCATCAGGCCGCCCCAGCATACGGGAGGTATCCCACCAGGAGCGGGCGGGAGGAAGTCGCGTCGTTTCCCGGCCGGAGGGAGTTTCCTCGATACGACGCCGGACAGCCGCCAATCCGGCGCGATCATGATAAGTTCCTTATTATAAAGAGGTTAATCATAAATTCCTGCCGATGTGCGTCCCGGGGAGCAGTGCGCATTCTACTAGCACTCGTCTTCGATGAGTGCTAGTATCCTGCTCCGTTCGGGAACCCGTGGAGGGGCGCCCGGCGAACCAGAAACGTAACGACAAGGAGGCATGGCATGAAGATTCGTCCGCTCTACGACCGCATCCTCGTCAAGAGGCTCGAACCCCGGGAGATGAAGAAGGGGGGAATCATCATCCCCGACACCGCCAAGGAGAAGCCGATGGAGGCCGAGGTCGTCGCCGTCGGCAAGGGAAAGGTCAACGAAGACGGGAAGCAGTTCCCGCTCGACGTCAAGAAGGGCGACCGCATCCTGATCGGCAAGTACGCCGGCACCGAAATCAAGATCGACGAAGTGGAGCACCTGATCCTGCGGGAAGACGAAGTGCTCGCGGTCGTCGAGAAGTAACGAGGAGCAAGAACATGGCTGCAAAAACGATTGTGTACGGTGAGGAGGCGCGCCAGCGCGTCCTCCACGGCGTCAACAAACTGGCCGATGCGGTGAAGGTGACCCTGGGCCCGAAGGGGCGCAATGTCGTCATCGAGAAGAGGTTCGGCTCGCCCACGATCACCAAGGACGGTGTCACGGTCGCCAAGGAGATCGAGCTGCAGGACTCGCTCGAGAATATGGGCGCCCAGATGGTGCGCGAGGTCGCTTCCAAGACCTCCGACGTCGCTGGAGACGGCACCACGACCGCGACGGTGCTCGCCCAGGCGATCTACCGCGAGGGGATCAAGAACGTCACGGCCGGCAGCAACCCGATGGAGCTCAAGCGCGGCATCGACGCCGCGGTCAAGGCGGCCGTCCAGTCACTCGACAAACAATCGAAGCCCGTCGAGGGGAAGGACATCGCGCACGTGGGCACCATATCGGCCAACAACGACTCGGAGATCGGAAAGATCATCGCCGAGGCCATGGACAAGGTGGGCAAGGACGGCGTGATCACGGTGGAGGAGGCCAAGGGCCTCGAGACGACGCTCGAAGTGGTCGAGGGAATGCAGTTCGACCGCGGCTACCTCTCTCCCTACTTCATCACCGACGCCGAGCGGATGGAGTGCATCCTGGAGAACGTCAAGGTCCTCCTGTTCGAGAAAAAGATCTCGAACATGAAGGACCTGCTCCCGATCCTCGAGCAGATCGCCAAGCAGGGCAAGCCCCTGCTGATCGTGGCCGAGGAGGTCGAGGGCGAGGCGCTGGCGACCCTCGTGGTCAACAAGCTGCGCGGCACGCTCCAGGCCTGCGCCGTCAAGGCGCCCGGCTTCGGCGACCGCCGCAAGGCCATGCTTGAGGACATTGGAATCCTGACGGGCGGAAAGCTGATCTCCGAGGATCTCGGGATCAAGCTCGAGAACGTCAAGTGGGAGGACCTCGGGGACGTCAAGAAGGTCACGGTGGACAAGGACAACACGACCGTCCTCGTAGAGGACCGCTCCAAGAAGAAGCAGGAGGCGATCCAGGGCCGCGTCAAGCAGATCCGGACGCAGATCGACGAGACGACTTCCGACTACGACCGCGAGAAGCTGCAGGAGCGGCTGGCCAAGCTCGTCGGCGGTGTAGCCCTCATCAAGGTCGGCGCTTCGACCGAGACCGAGATGAAGGAGAAGAAAGCCCGCGTCGAGGACGCGATGCACGCGACCAAGGCGGCCGTCGAGGAGGGGATCGTTCCCGGCGGCGGCGTGGCCCTGATCCGATGCATCGACGCCCTCGACAAGGTCGCGAAGGACCTCAAGAACGCGGACATCGGCGTCGG
>JBOGJK010000861.1:0-2127 GCA_050745345.1 Thermoanaerobaculia bacterium | reverse complement strand
CCGCTGGGGAAGACCCCGAGCACGCGGCACATGGTGGCGATCGGGTGGGCGGCCTGGTGCCCCTTCACGAATTCGAATCCCGCGACGGGATCGACGTGGTCTCTTTGGCGAACCAGGCCGCGGCTTTTCGGAGGATCTCCCGCTCTTCGCGGAGGGCCTTGACCTCACGGCGCAGCCGGCGCACTTCCTCCCGCTCCTCGGTCGTGAGACCGTCCGAGCGGCGGCCGTCATCGCGATCAGCCTGCCGGAGCCAGTTTCGAATGGTCTGGGCGGACGGCTCGAACTGCCGACCGAGTTCCTCCGGGGTGCGGCCCGTCCGGACCAACTCGATGAGCCGCGCTCGGAGCTGTGGCGGATACGGCGGTCGGGTCTTCGGCATCGTGGACTCCCTCCTCCCCCAAGGGGAACAGTGTCCACAGAACCGGGGCAAGTCCACTTCTACTCGGTCATGGGCGGGTCCGCAAGGGTCGAGCGCGGCCCTCGGGGGGCGGCGGCGCGGATCGCGAGGGCCTGAGCGCCTCCCGGAGCGCGTTCGATGAGGTGACCCATATCTGACTATCCCCCCGAATCGGGCTTCTCACCGGGGCGGCGGCCCTTGGGGGACCGGAGGGTGTGGGGCGCGCGGAGGCTCGGCCCCTCCATCACGATCTGATGGGCCCGGTGAGCGAAGCGATCGAGCGCGCTGTTGGCGAGGATGGGGTCGTCGAAGAGGGCGACCCATTCCTCGACGGCGCGGTTGCTCGTGATCACCGTCGCGGCCCGACGATGTCGTTCGACGAGGACGTCGTAGAGATCGCTGGACTGCTGGGCGGTGAGCTTCCGCAGGCCGAAGTCGTCCACGATCAGGACGTCCCAGGCGAGCCAGCCGCGGAGTTCGCGCTCGAAGGAGTTGTCGGCGCGCGAGGCGTGCAGGGCGTGGAGCAGCTGGGCGGCCTTGATGTAGCGGACGGCATGGCCGGCGCGGCAGGCGGTGTGGCCGAGGGCCTGGGCGAAATAGCTCTTCCCCACGCCGACGGGCCCCGTGAAGATCACGTTCTCGTGCTGGGCGAGCCAGAGGAGGCCGAAGAGCTCGCGGACACGGGGGCGGTCGTAGCTGACCGGGGAATCCCAGGTGATGGACTCGGGCGTGACTTCCTCCTCGAAGCCGGCGATGGCGAGCCGGAGCTGGAGGCCGCGGCTGTTGCGCCGGTCGATTTCGTCCTGGAGCAGGAGCTCGAGGAACTCGAGGGGGGAGAGCTTGGCCTGGCGGGCATGGGTCGCGCGGTCGGGCAGCGTGGGAAGCAGGCCGCCCAGGCGCAGGCGCTTGAGGCGACGGACCAGGTCCGGGGGGATGTCCATGGGTTACGCCTCCTCTGGGGGCACGGGATGATGGGCAAAGCTCCGCGGCGGGCGGGCGAAGCGCGCCGGGAGCGGGACGACGGTGCCGCGCGCGTGCGCGGGCGGCTCGTGTTCGAGGGCGGTGCGGACGATGGCCTCCACGCGGCGGACCTCGACGAGCTCGAAGGCGAGGGCGCGCGCGCAGGCGGCGTTGATGCGGGCCGCGCCATAGCGCTCGGCCAGGCGCAAGAGCTTCTGGGCTTGGCGGAGGCGGGCCCAGGGGAACGTCCCGCGGAGCAGGACGGTCACGAACTGGCCGACGGCGGGGCCGACCTCGGCCGCGCGGCGGATGCACGCATCCGGGGCGCGCATGGCGTACGGCGTCTGCTCCGTGGGGTAGTCAGTGTAGTCGGTCGACCGCCCGCCGGGGGGCTGCGGCGGATGCACCTTGAGCAACTCGCCGTGGAGGTAGATCCGGACGAGGCGCGAATCGCCCCGGACGTCGACGGCCTGGCGGATGTAGCGCGTCGGGACCGAGTAGAGGGCGCGCTGGAACTGGATGTGGTGATCGGGATGGACGGTGCAGTGGGCCCAGGTGGGCCGATCGAACGGCTCGGGCCCCAGCGGCAGGAGCGTCGGCTGCTCCTCGGTCTCGAACACGACGCGCGGGGCGCGGCGCGTGGTGCCGTGGAGGCGGGTGCCGGCCAGCTCGCGGCACCAGCGGACGGCGCGCGCCTGCATGTCGTCGAGATCGCGGAAGACCTCGCCCCGGAAGAAATCCTGGCGGACATACGGGATGCCCCGCTCGAC
>JBOGJK010000860.1:0-5092 GCA_050745345.1 Thermoanaerobaculia bacterium | reverse complement strand
CGCAGGACGTAGCCGCGCCCTTCGTTGGAGGGAAGCACACCGTCGGCGATCAGCATCGTCGCAGCGCGCGCGTGGTCCGCGATGACCCGAAAGGGCGCGTCGGCGACCGCCATGCCGCCGGCGTAAGACCTCCCCGAGCGGGCCTCGATCCGCTCGAGGATCGGGCGGAAGAGGTCGGTCTCGAAGCTGTTGTTGACGCCCTGCAGGACCGCCGTGACGCGCTCCAGCCCGGCGCCCGTGTCCACGGAGGGCCTGGGCAGCGGCGTCAACTTGCCTTCCGCGCCGCGCTCGAACTGCATAAAGACGAGATTCCAGATCTCGAGGGTGTCGTCGCCGGCGGCGTTGACGAGCTCGGCGCGGTTGCCCGTCGGGTCCGACCCCTGGTAGTAGTGCAGCTCCGAGCAGGGCCCGCAGGGCCCGGTCTCTCCCATCGCCCAGAAGTTGTCCTTCTCGCCGAAGCGCAGGATGCGCGCCTTCGGGAGGAACCGCTCCCAGAGCCTCGCCGCCTCGTCGTCCTCGGTGTAGACGGTCGCCCAGAGGCGGGAAGGGTCGAGGCCGTACCCGATCTTCCGGTCAGTCGTCAGCTCCCAGGCGAAGCGGATCGCCTCGTCCTTGAAGTAGTCGCCGAAGGAGAAGTTGCCGAGCATCTCGAAGAAGGTGTGGTGCCGCCCCGTGTAGCCGACGTTGTCGAGGTCGTTGTGCTTGCCCCCGGCCCGCACGCACTTTTGCGAGCTCGTGGCGCGCTTGTAGTCGCGCTTCTCGCGCCCCGTGAAAACGTCCTTGAACTGGTTCATCCCAGCATTGGTGAAGAGCAGCGTCGGGTCCTCGGCCGGGATCAGGGAAGAGGAGGGGACGCGCCGGTGGCCCCGCTCCTCGAAGTACTTAAGGAATCTCTCCCGAACTTCCGTCGATCTCATCGGAGCCGCCGATGATCTCAGAAATCGCCTCGGGCGTGAAACCGCGCTGCAGCAGCGACCGCCAGACGCGCTGCCGGCGCCTGGAAAGCGGGAGCCCGGCCGCCGATTTCCAGAGCCTCCGAAACGCGCGCGCCAGGGTCTCCTCTTCCCGCCCGCCCTCGAGCTCTTTGAGGGCCCCGCTCGACGTCTCTTCGGAGAAGCCGCGCGCCGCAAGCTCCCGCGCGATGCGGCGCCGGCCGTAGCGTGCCCCCATCGCACGGACCAGAGCGCGGGCGGCCGCGAGGTCCTGGAGCCACCCCTCGGCTTCCAGGCGGTCCAGCGCCCGGCGCGCGGCGGAGGGCGCGAAGCCCCTCCGCTCGAGGTCCCGGCGCAACTCCTCGCGCCCGCGCGACCGGATCCCGAGCAACCGCAGGCCGCATGTGTACGCCGCCTCGGCCGACTCGGGCTCCCGAGCCCGGGAGATCCGGCGGGACCCCCACGGCTGCCGGGGCCCTCGCCTCCCGTCTTCCGTCTGCCGTCTCCCGGCCGGGCGCTAGCGCCCGGCAGGCGGCTGGCGGCTGAAGTCGAAGGGGGACTCCTCCTCGGCCGCCGGAGCGTACTCGCCCGGAGCCTCGAGCTCGGCGTCCATCTCCTCCCGCGCGATGTCGGAGGTGGACTGGATCCCCTGCAGCTTCAGCTTGAACTCGTTCGGGTTGGTGGCGCGCTTCAGGGCCTCGTCCAGCGTGATCAGCCCCTGCTTGTAGAGCATGTAGAGCGACTGGTCGAAAGTCTGCATGCCGTACTGCGAGGTGCCCGCCGCGATGGCGTCCTTCAGGAACTTCGTCTTCTCCTTGTTCTCGATGCACTCGCGGATGTACTGGGTGCGGATCAAGACCTCCGCCGCCGGCACGCGCCCGAGACTGTCGGCCCGCGGCATCAGGCGCAGCGAGATGACCGCCTTCAGGACCGCTCCCAGCTGCAGCCGGATCTGCTTCTGCTGGTGAGGAGGAAAGACCGAGATGATGCGGTTGACGGTCTCCGTCGCATCGAGGGTGTGGAGCGTCGAGAAGACCAGGTGACCCGTCTCCGCGGCCATCAGCGCGGTCTCGATCGTCTCGTAGTCCCGCATCTCGCCCACCAGGATGACGTCGGGGTCCTGGCGCAGGGCGCTGCGCAGCGCGACGGAGAAGCCCTTGGTGTCCACCTCGACCTCGCGCTGGTTCACGATCGACTTCTTGTCGCGGTGGAGAAACTCGATCGGGTCCTCCACCGTGACGATGTGCTCGTTGCGCAGCGTGTTGATGTGGTCGATCATCGCCGCGAGTGTGGTGGACTTGCCCGACCCGGTCGTCCCCGTGCAGAGCACGAGGCCCCGCTGCTCCAGACAGATCTTCTCCAGCACCGGCGGCAGGAGCAGGTCTCGGATCGTCAGGATGCGTGCCGGAATGACGCGCAGCACCAGGCCCACCGTGCCGCGTTGCTGGAAGATGTTGCAGCGGAAGCGGCCGAGGTTGGGCACCGAGTAGGCGATGTCGATCTCCAGGTCGTTCTTGAACTTCTCCTTCTGGCGGGCGGACATGATCGAGAACGCCATCGCGATCGTGTCCTCCTGCATGAGGCGGCGGGTGTCCGTCAGCGGAATCAGCTGCCCGTCGATTCGGATGATGGGGAAGGCGCTGACCTTCAGGTGCAGGTCGGAGGCCTTGCGCTCGACCGCCACCCGGAGCAGATCGTTGATGTGCATCGATTAGTCCTTTGGGGGTCTTAAGTTTACGCTCGTCCAGGAGGGTTGGAAAGGGTGTTCGAGGGAAAAGTCGACAGTAGACAGTCCAAAGTCGGCAGTGGGAGGAGCACCGTAACTCCTTGGCGCGCAGTTCTTAACTGTTGACTATCGACTGACGACTGTCGACTGTCGACGCTCTAGACTCGCGCCTCCACCGGCACCGGCATCAGCCAGCCATGCCGGTCCTCCGCGTCTCCCCGCACCAGCGCGAAGAAGTCCTTCTGCAGCCGCTGTGTCACGGGGCCGCGCTGGCCCGCGCCCACCGGGATGCGGTCCACCGAGCGGATCGGCGTAATCTCCGCCGCCGTCCCGGTGAAGAAGGCCTCGTTGGCGACGTAGAGCATCTCGCGGGCGACCTGCTGCTCGACCACCGTGTAGCCGGCGTCGCGCGCGAGCGTCATGACGGAGTCGCGCGTGATGCCCGGCAGGATCGTGCCCGAAAGCGGCGGGGTCAGGATCTTGCCGCCGTAGACGAGGAAGATGTTCTCGCCGCTCCCCTCGGAGATCCGCCCAGCGTTGTCGAGCGCGATCCCCTCCGTGTATCCGTTGACCAGCGCTTCCATCTTGATCAATTGCGAGTTCAGGTAATTGCCAGTGGCCTTGGCCATCGCGGGGAAGGTGTTGGGGGCCATCCGGTTCCAGGAGGAGACACAGGCGTCCACACCGCTCTCGATCGCCTCCTCTCCCAGGTACTGGCCCCACCGCCAGACGGCGATCAGGACTTCCACGGGGCTCTTGAACGGGTTGACCCCGAGCGCCCCGAGCCCGCGGTAGACGACCGGCCGGATGTAACACTCCTCGAAACCGTTGGCGCGGATCGTCTCGAAGATCGCCGACAGGAACTCGCCCGGCGAGTAAGGGATCTCCATGCGATAGACGCGGCAGGAGTCGTAGAGACGCCGGATGTGCTCGTCCAGGCGGAACGCGGCGGGCCCGTTGCGGGTCTTGTAGACACGCGCCCCTTCGAACATCGCCGAGCCGTAGTGGAAGACGTGGGCGAACGCGTGAATCCTGGCGTCCGCGAAGTCGACCAGCCGGCCATTCATCCAGACTTTCTTGACGTCTTCGTAGGACATCGCGTTACCTCCGAAGAACTTCGGGGCGCGAGGCGGGCCCGCGGCAGTATCACCGCTGCCGCAGGCCGTGTCAATCGGACGAAAGTGTAACCGGCGTCCCGTGACGAGACCGTCAAACGGAAACCGTTAACCGAAAACCGGAAACGGAGGCGCGAATCGGTCGGTTCACGGTTCACGGTTCACGGTTCCCGCGCGAAAGCGCGGCGCGCAGCAGCACGAGCCCCGCGACCGCGGCCGTCTCGGCGCGGAGCCGGCCCGCGGGCAGAGCCGTCGGCGCCCAGCCCCCGAGGCGGGCGGTCTCCACCTCCGCCCGGGTCCATCCCCCCTCGGGCCCCACGGCCAACGCCGCCGAAGCGGGCAACAGCACCGCCGGGAACGGCTCCCCGTCCGGGTCGAGCAACAGCCGGTGCGCCGCGGATTCGCGCGCGAGGGCTTCGGCGGCGGGCAGCGGGCCCAGAATCTGCGGCCAGCGCGGCGCTCCGCACTGCTTCGCCGCGGCGCGCGCGACGCGCTCGAGCCGTCCGCGGAGAGCCTCCGATGCGCGGAACGACTGCGTGCGCTGTGTGCGCACGAGCAGCAGCCGCGCGACCGAGAGCTCCGCCGCCTTCTCGGCGATCCAGGAAAGCCGCTCCGGGCGCGCGCCAGCGACCAGCAGCGCCACCGGCGGACCGGCGCCGGCCGGCTCGAGAATCCGCTCCGCGACCATCTCGAGACCCGCGCGCGAGAGGCGCGCGACGCGCGCCGTCGCCTCGCGGCCGCTCCCGTCGAAGAGCCGGACCGGGTCTCCGGGCGAAAGGCGCCGGGCCCGGGCATGCGCCGCCTCCTCTCCCGCGACCCGCAGCCTTTCCCCCGGCGCCGGCAGCCGCTCTACGAAGAGGCGCGCGAAAGGCACAGGCAGCTCCAGTCGTTCTCGCGGTAGCGCGCGGTCAGAAGCAGGCGGCGATCGCGCGCCCGGGCGGCGAGCTCCGCCTCCCGATCCGCCGGGATGCCGGAGACAATCAGCCGCCCCTCCGCCTCGACACGCGAAGAGAGCGCCGGCAAGAGAGAGAGGAGCTCCTCCGGGAGCATGTTCGCCACGACGATCGTGAACTTCCCGCGAAGGGCCGCCGCCGTCCCCGCGAAGAGCGCGACCCTGCCGCCGAAGGGGTGGCGGCCCGCGTTCTGCCGGGCCACGAAGACGGCATCGGCATCCGTGTCGAAACCGACCGCCTGCCGTGCGCCGAGCGCCACGGCGGCGATCGCCAGGATGCCGGAGCCCGTGCCCGCGTCGAGCACGCGCGATTGCGGGCGCACCTCCTCCTCGAGCGCCAGCAGGGCGAGCCGCGTGGACTCGTGCC
>JBOGJK010000859.1:0-1630 GCA_050745345.1 Thermoanaerobaculia bacterium | reverse complement strand
AGCCAGAGGAGGCCATACGCTTCTACGCGCTGCGGCTGAACGAGGCGGGCTGGGTGCGGAGCAGCCCGAAGAAGATCATCGCAAACGGGACGGACTGGCGCGTCCTCCGCGAACTGAAGAAGGAGTTGAAAGGGTAGCGAGAGTCGGAGCCGGGGGGAGTTGGTCGGGGCCCAGCTTGGAGGCGAAGCGACGAGGCCCATAACTTTTCGCTCCAGCGGACCGGGGCTCGCGTTGCTCGCCCTCCGGCCGCTGAGCGCAACGTTGGGCAGACAAGACAAGTGGTGTGTCCCACTACGACGACTGGTCAAGCGGTCTTCTGATCGCGGTGGATTGTCGTCTCGGAGCAGGCGGTTTATGAGCCTTACGGGTAGGTGGTTCAGGCGGTTCGCCACCGCCGTCGCCTTTCTGCTTCTCGCCGTGGCCCTAGCCGCCGAAGCGCAGAGGGAGGCGAAGGTCGCACGCATCGGCCTTCTTGGCATCACGTCGCGCCAGGTGTCGCTGGAGAACCTGGGGGCGATTCGCCAAGGGCTGCGCGAGCGCGGCTGGGTGGAAGGGCAGAACATCGTCATCGAGGAACGCTGGGCGGAGGGGAAGGTCGAGCGGCTAGGCAACGTCGCGGCGGAGCTGGTTCGCCTCAAGGTCGAGGTGATCCTTGCGCTGAATCAGGCGGCGGCCCTGGCGGCCAAGAATGCCACGACGACGATTCCAGTCGTGATGATCGCCGGTGACGACCCGGTTCAAAGCGGGCTCGTCGCCAGCCTCGCGCGGCCCGGAGGCAACGTCACGGGGTTGACTTCGAACGTCGACCTGGGCATTACCAGCAAACAGGTGGAGATGCTCGCGGAGCTCGTTCCCAATCTCTCCCGCGTGGCCGTGCTGACTGACCCGGCTGACCCATTAACCGGATCCGTGTTGAGCGAAGTGGAGAGGGCGGCACGGGCGCTGCGAGTAAGAGTTCAAGCCGTCGACGTGCGGGCTCCCGATGAGCTCGAGAGGGCCTTTGCAGCGATGACGAGAGAGCGGGCGGGCGCGGTCCTTGTCGGAAGGGGTGGGATGTTCTTCCTCCACCGGTCACGGCTCGCAACGCTCGCGGCGAAGCACAAGCTGCCCGCGATGTTCATCGATCGCAGGTGGGTAGAGGTCGGCGGCCTGATGTCTTACGGTTCGGATCCTCTTGATTTACTCCGGCGCGTCGGGACCTACGTAGACAAGATCCTCAAGGGCGCTAAGCCCGCCGACCTGCCCATCGAGCAACCCACAAAGTTCGAGTTTGTGATTAACTTGAGGACCGTCAGGGCGCTCGGTTTGACGATCCCGCCGTCGCTCCTGCTGCGCGTCGATCAGGTGATCGAATGATCGCTCGGCAGGCTTTGGTCTCCTGCCAAGCGGCCCTCTGAGCGTCTTACGTGGCGGGTGACGGCGGATCTTGCGGAGCGATGGGGGCGTCGAACTTCCCAGTCGAGCGGACCCGCCCAGAGCAGCGGGCCGCTCACTGTGAGCGTTGGGCGGCAGACGAAACGAGGGGGTCGTGATTGCGCTTCGAGTGGGATCCAGCCAAAGCGGCTGAGAATCTTGCCAAACATGGCGTCTCATTTCAGGAAGCGGCAACGGTCTTCCGCGACCCCTTGTC
>JBOGJK010000858.1:0-2889 GCA_050745345.1 Thermoanaerobaculia bacterium | reverse complement strand
ATCTGGAGCAGTTCGCCCAGTTCGCGCAGGGGTACGACTCGCTGCGCTCCTTTCTCGAGGACGTGACCCTGTTCAACGAGCTCTCGGGCGAAGACGTCGTGGCGGGAGAGCGGGAGGACGACCGCGTCGTGCTCTCCTCGGTCCATCAGGCCAAGGGCCTCGAGTGGAGCCGCGTCATCGTGATCTGGCTCTCGGAGGGGCGCTTCCCGAGCTACCGCTCCGCCGGGACCGAGGAGGGGCTGGAGGAGGAGCGCCGCCTCTTCTACGTCGCGGTGACGCGAGCCAAAAACGAGGTGGCCCTCGTCTACCCGATGCTGGCGCGCGACCGTTACGGTGTCGATGTGATCCTGGAGCCCTCCCGGTTCGTGACGGAGCTTCCGGAGCAGGTCTACGAGCGCTGGGCGGTGGAGATGGAGCCGGTCGCGGAGGAGACGCCGGCCACGGAAGAGCCCGTGAATTAGACGCCCGCCGCCGCCCCCCGGCACCTTGGTGTTGCGCGGATTTCCGCGCGATGTGCGACAATTTCTTCCGGGCCAGTGGGTGCCACGGTGCAAGACGACCTCTACTCCGCCATTTGCCGCGAGGCGCTGGAGTCCCGCCAGCGGGACGTCATGTCGTTCGTGGACAACGGCATGACGGGGATGTCCTCGCGGCTGGAGAAGACGCTCCTGCGCCTCTGCTCCGGGCACTACCTGCTGGGACTCGGCCCCTACAACGCCGGCCTCGTCAAGCTCGACTTCGAGGAGCTCCTGCTCGGGCGAGAAGTCCCCGAGTTCATCGGCGTCGGAATGCCGGTCTCGGGCTTCCGCGTCTCCTCGCCCGACGCCTTCCTGAACACCGAGGTCTCGCGGCTGCACGCCAAGCTGGTCCGCCGCGAGCACCGCACCGGCCCCGAGTACCGGCTCGTGGACCTGCGCTCGACCTGCGGGACTTACCTGAACGGCGAGGCGATTCCGGTGCCGGACGATCTGGCGGGCGTTTCGGAGGAAGAGTGCGCGGCGACGCTGCGCTCGGGAGACTTCTTCTCGCTCGGCCCCTCGGCCGTCAACCTGTTCCTTTTCTTCCAGAAGTGAGGGGGACGCGGGCTCGCCCCGACGCGAGAGCCCGCGCGGCCGTCCTCGCCGGTGTCGCCGCGTCCTTCGTCGCGGCGGTGGACCTCGCCCGCCTCCTGCGACCCGGCCTGCTGCTGGACCCGGACACCGCGTGGCTCCTCCCGCGCCTCGGCCTGGGGCTCGCGGTCGTGGCGGCGGCCGCCGCGGCCGGCGGCATTGCCGCCGCGGCGTTCTGGCTGCTGTCTCGGACGCGCCTGCTGGCGGCGCGGCTGCCCCCCCTGCCTCTGTCGCCCGCCGCCGCGGCTCTGCTCGCGGCCGGTGCTCTCGCGGCGGGCCTCCTGGTGCGCTTCCTGTCCGCCGCGGCGCTGGAGATCCCGTTTCTGGAGGATGAAGTCAACCTCGTCACCCCGGCGCTCGAGCTGACGGGGACCTCGCGCGATTTCTCCGACTCGATACGGCCGATCCCCTACGGCCGCTCCGACCCGCACGAGATGATCGGCGTGCTCTATCTCGCCCTCCTGCGCCGTTGCCTGGAGCTGGCCGGCACGACGGTCTTCGCGATCCGCCTTCCGTCGCTGCTGGGCGGCGCGCTCTCGCTCGTCACGGGGACGCTGCTCGCGCGCCGGCTTCTGCCGCGCGGGGGAACGGCGCTGGCGGCGTTGACGCTCGCGGGACTGCGCTGGCACCTCATCCTCTCCTTCTCCGGCTGGCACTCGATCCTTATCGCCCCTCTGGTGGACGTGGCGGCGCTGCTGCTGCTTTCCGCGCGGCGTCGCGGGACGCGCCTGCCCGCGGCCCTGGCGGGGATCGCGGCCGGGATCGGCCCCCACCTCTACCTGGCCGCCTGGGCGTCGTCGGCGGGGTTGCTCGCCTTCTGCTTGTGGCCGGGCGAAGGGCCCGAGTCCCGCGCGTGGCGGGCCGCCCGGGGCGCGCTGTTTGCCGCGGGCTTCCTGCTGGCGGTCGCTCCGCTCTTCCTCTTCGATGAGGGGCGCAAGATCCCGTACTTCGGCCGCACGGCGCGGCACAGTGTGCTCCGCGAGATGCGCATCGCGGGCTCCCTGATGCCCGCCCTGGCGGCGGCGGCCGACGCCCTGCCGGCGCCCTGGCTGCTGCCGGACCCGGAGGGGCGGCACGACCTCGAGGGGGCTTCGCGGCTGGGTTGGATCGTCGGGCTTCCGGTGGCCGTCGCGCTCGCCCGCGCGCTCTGCTCGCCGCGAGCGGAGCTCTCGGCGGTCCTGCTGACCCAGGCCGCGGCGGCCTTCGGAGCCGCCGTGGCGGGCGGGCAGGCGGGCCACCCCAACGGCTTTCGCTTCGGGTACCTGACGACCTGGACGGCCATGGCCGCCGGCGCGGGGGCGCTCGCCGCGATCGGCCTCGCGCCGCCGCCGAAGGCCCGCGCGGCGACACTGGCGGCCCTCGGGCTGCTCCTGATCGCCGGCGCGCGCGGAGTCCGGGAGGCGGCCGTCCTCTGGCCCTCCCGCCACGCGACCTTCGACAGCTTCCACGGCGAGGACACGCTGGTGGGACAGGCGGCGGCCCGCTGGCAGCGGTACGGCTCCGTCGCCGTTGAGCCCGGGCTCGGGCGCTCGGACTCGACGATCGACACGGTTCGCCGGTACCGCTTGCAGGCGGGGCCGGTTTCCGGTCCCGGGTCGGGGCCTTTGACGGACAGAGCGTCGAGACGCTTCCGTGTCGCGCGCGGAGGCGCCGGCGCCGCGCCCGGAGAGCGCGTCGTCGAGCGGGTTCGGGACGCCTGGGGACGGGAGTGGGCGATCGTCCTCGGCCGCCCGGCCGACGTCCCGTGATGGCCGCGGCCGTGCGGGGGCGAGGCCCCTCC
>JBOGJK010000857.1:0-5498 GCA_050745345.1 Thermoanaerobaculia bacterium | reverse complement strand
GACCTTCCGGATGCTCTCGCGCCCACGCGGGGGCGAGGGTCAGCGGCAGCCACCCGGCGGAGCGGCGGGACGGGCTCCGGTCGAGGCCGGCGAGCGCCGAGGAGACGGCTCCGGCAACCTCGACCCTGCGGACCGTTTCGGCGCTCGGATTGGCGCAGTCGGCGGGCGGCGAGGTCACCAGGTACTCCCGGCAGGAGATGGGGCGGTCGGCGTGAATCGAGCAGGCCTCGTCTTCCAGGAAGGGACATGGGATCGCCAGCCGGAAATAGTCGAGTCCGATGCGGCGCCGTTGCTCCGCAGAGAGGGTCCCCAGGCTCTCGAGGCTCGGGAGCAAGCCCGACTCGCGCACGCGCCTCGAGGCCGAATCGAACCGCTTCTGCACGATCTCTCGTCTCGGTTCCGGGAGGGCGTCGATCAGCTCTCGCAGGTGGCGGGCTTCCGTGTGTGAGACGGGCACGACCTGCCGGCAGCAGGCGCCGCACCCCTTCTTGCAGGAGATGCGTTCCCCTTCCCTCTCTACTCGCTCGACGGCGATACCCACGATCGAGTCCGCCAGCGCCTGGAAAGCCGGCAGCAGCCGGACCGGAAGCGTTGGGCCGGACGGAACACGGAACCGGGCCTGGAACCGCTCGCCGGAGATCCGTAGGTTCACGGTGGCCGTTCCCCACGACTCGCCCTCGCTCATGCCTCCGGCCCAACCTCTCTTGACTCTTAAAAATCAGACAGTTAAGCTCCAGACTATCATCGGAGGAGGGCCGCTCAACGACCGCCCGGGCGCCCGCGGACGCTTCCGATTGCCGCCCGCGGAAGCGAGCGATCGGTCTGTGCCCTCTTCGCGGGCTCCGGTTGGCTCTCGGAACAGGGTGGTAGAGTGAAGCGAGGAACGCCGACGAAGGGACCTCGATGTCCGCGGGCCCAGTGATTGATTTCGACGCGATGCTCGAGCCCATTCCGGGAGAGAACCCGGCCGGCGAGAATCTGCAGTACGCGGGCCTTCACGACGAGATTCGGGAGGCCCGCCGCGCCGAAGACACGCTCGCCCAGGGCGACTGGCAGCGGGAGGTCAAGGCGGCCGACTGGGACCGGGTCATCGAGCTCTCGCGCGATGCCTTGACCTCGAAGACGAAGGACCTTCAGATCGCCGCCTGGCTCGCCGAGGCCCTCCTGAAGAAGCAGGGCTTCACGGGGCTGCGGGACGGCCTGAAACTGATGCGGGAGCTTCACGAGCGATTCTGGGAAGGCGTCTATCCGCCGGTCGAGGACGGGGATCAAGAGGCGCGCGCGAACTCGCTCGCCTGGCTCGACGAGAAGTCGGCGCTGGCCCTTCAGGAAGTCGCGATCACACGCGCGCCGGGGGCGGCGTACTCGTTCCTTGAGATGGAGGACGCCAAGAAGCTCGATCTGCCGGCCAACGCGGCTTCGCTCGAGCCGGAGGAGCTCGAGCGCCGCAACCAGGAGCGGGAGCGAGCGCTTTCGGAGGGCCGTCCCTCGACGGAGACCTTCACCAAGGCGCGCAACGCGACCCGGCGGGCCTTCTACGAGGAGACGGCCGGGTTGCTCGCGCAATGCCGCCAGGAAACACAGGCGCTCGATCGGGTGATGGACGAGAAGTTCGGCAGGGAGACGCCGGGGCTCGGGGGGCTGAAGAAGTCGCTCGACGTGGTCGGCTCCTGGGTCGAGAAGACCGTCAAGGAGAAGCGAATCGAGGAGCCGGACGCGAGCGACCTTTCCGCCGAGACCTCCGGGGAGGAAGGGGCGGCCGGCGCGGCCCCGGGGGCCTCGGGCGGTCCGATCAAGACACGGCAGGACGCGCTGCGGCGCCTCGCGGAGGTGGCCGATTTCTTTCGCCGCACCGAGCCGCATAGCCCGGTTTCCTACCTGGTGCAGCGGGCGATCGGTTGGGGTCGGATGCCTCTGGACGCGTGGCTGGGAGACGTGATCAAGGACGGGGCGCTACTCGATTCCATCCGCGAGACGCTCGGTCTGAAGACTTCGGGAGGGGACACGACGGAATGAGGCGCGGCGCGGTCGGCGAGACCGCATGCTCGGAGGAGAAGGACATATGCCCAAGAAGGAAAGCATCCAGCAGAAGTTGAAGCGGGTCCGGCCCCCGCGCGTGCAGATTACCTACGATGTCGAAATCGGGGGCGCGCTGGAGTTGAAGGAGTTGCCGTTCGTCGTCGGCGTCCTGGGGGACTTTTCCGGGCAGCCCGCCCAACAGCTGCCGCGGGTCAAGGACCGGAAGCTGATCGAGATCGACCGGGACAACTTCGACCAGGTGCTGGCCGGCATGACGCCACGGCTCGCCATGAAGGTCGACAACAAGCTCTCCAACGACGGCAGCAAGATGAACGTGGAGGTGCGGTTCAACAGCCTCCAGGACTTCGACCCGGACAACCTCGCCCAGCAGGTCGAGCCGCTGCGCAAGCTCGTCGAGGCGCGCCAGAAGCTGCGCGACCTGCTTTCCAAGACGGACGGAAACACCCGGCTCGAGGAGTTGCTTTCCAACGTCATGCAGAACACCAACGCCCAGAAGCAGCTGAGCCAGGCGCTCGGCCTTGAGGAATCGAAGGGGAAAGAGAAACCGGAAGAGGGCTCCAATGAGTAAGAACCCGGAAAAGGGAAAGGCGGAAGTCGTCGTCCGCGAGGAGGCGGGCGAGCGGGATCTGCTCAGCCAGATCCTGGAGGAAGGGCGGCTCGCGCGCAACGACAGCCAGATCGAGCAGGCCAAGGACCTGATCGGTTCGTTCGTGCAGCAGGTCATGAGCGGGGAGATGGTCGTCTCGAGAGACCTCGAGGCCTCCGTCAACGCCCGTGTGGCCGCGATCGACCGCCTGCTGTCGGCGCAGGTCAACGAGATCATGCACAACCCGGAGTTCCAGAAGCTCGAGGCCTCCTGGCGCGGCCTCCATCACCTCGTGTTCGAGAGCGAGACCGGGACGATGCTCAAGATCCGGGTCCTGAACGTGTCGAAGAAGGACCTGCTCAAGGACCTGGAGAGGGCAGCCGAGTTCGACCAGTCGGCGCTCTTCAAGAAGGTGTACGAGGAGGAGTACGGGACCTTCGGCGGCGCGCCGTTCGGGACTCTCATCGGCGACTACGAGTTCTCCAACCACCCGCAGGACATGGCGCTTCTCGAGAAGATCTCTCAGGTTGCGGCCGCGGCGAACGCCCCGTTCGTTTCGGCGGCGTCGCCGGACCTCTTCGGCTGGGACACGTTTACGGAGCTCTCCGAGGTCCGAGACGTCGCGAAGATCTTCGACCGCACGGAGTTCGCCAAGTGGCGGTCGTTCCGGGATTCGGAGGATTCGCGCTACGTCGGGCTGACGCTGCCGCACACGCTCATGCGGCTGCCCTATGGGAAGGAGACGGTGCCGACGGAGACCTTCAACTTCGAAGAGGACGTGGACGGACGCGACCACAAGAAGTACCTGTGGGGCAACGCCGCCTACTCCTTCGGGACTCGCCTCACGGAGGCCTTCGCGATGTACCAGTGGACGGTCGCGATCCGCGGCGTCGAGGGGGGCGGCCTCGTGCAGGGATTGCCGACGCACACCTTCAAGACCGACGAGGGGGACGTCGCGCTCAAGTGCCCGACCGAGATCGCGATCACGGACCGGCGCGAGAAGGAGTTCTCGGACCTGGGTTTCATTCCGCTGGTGCACTGCAAGGGCACGGACTACGCGGCATTCTTCGCTGCGCAGTCGTGCCAGAAGGCCAAGAAGTACGACCAGGACTTCGCCAACGCGAACGCCCGACTCTCCACACAGCTGCCCTACATCTTCGCGGTCTCGCGGTTCGCCCACTACCTCAAGGCGATGATGCGCGACAAGATCGGCAGCTACATGTCTCGCAAGGACTGCGAGATGTTCCTGAACCAGTGGATCGCCAATTACGTGACGCCCGATGACACGGCCTCGCCGACCGTCAAGGCCCAGTATCCGCTGCGCGACGCGCGCATCGAAGTCGTCGAGATCCCCGGAAAGCCCGGCGCCTACAAGGCCGTGGCGTTCCTTCGGCCTCACTTCCAGCTCGACGAGCTGCAGGTCTCCCTGCGCCTCGTCACGGAGCTTCCGAAGCCGGCCGGCGGATAGCTCTTCGCCGGTCGAGCGGCCCCCGCCGCCGGCCGGCTGGCCGGCATCGGGGATCCGCGTCCGGCGCGTTGCGCCCGCGTTTTTCGGGAGAGTCGGGCGGGGCGCAACGGCTTCCCGACGCCGGTCGCTCGCAGTAAGATCTCGACGCGCTCGCCAAGCCGATGTCACGAGTCGATAACGAGATCCGCATCACTCCGTCTGTACTCGACCGGTTGCTCGACGACCGGCCCGACGAGTCGCGCGAGGCGGCAGCATCCCGGCAGACCAGCTTGCGGTTGCTGAAACAGGCCGTGCGCCGCGACCTGGAGTGGCTCCTGAACGCGCGCCAGCTTCCGGGGGGCATCTCCGAGGAGCTGCCCGAGACCAGGCGTTCGCTCGCCAGCTACGGGCTTCCGGACTTCGCGGCGACCAACGTGAAGAGCCCCGACGAGCAGCACCAGCTCCGCCAGGCCGTCGAGGACGCCGTCCGCACCTTCGAGCCCCGTCTGGAAGGGGTCGTGGTCACGCTGGAGACGCTGGCCGAGACGGAGCGGTCGGTGCGCTTTCGAATCGAGGCGCGCCTGCGGGTGGAGCCCAGCCCCGAGCCCGTCGTCTTCGACACGATGCTGCAAGTCGGAAGCGGCGAGTTCTCGGTGCGGGAGAAGTGATGCGCGACGAACTGCTCGGCTACTACGAACGGGAGCTCTCCTTTCTCCGGCAGCTCGGGGCGGAATTCGCTCAGAAGTATCCGAAGGTCGCGGGGCGGCTGCTGCTCGAGCCGGATCGGTGCGAGGACCCCCACGTCGAGCGCCTGATCGAGGCGGTGGCCTTCTTGGCGAGCCGCGTGCACCTGAAGATCGACGATGAGTTCCCGGAGCTGACCGAATCGCTCTTGAACGTCTTGTATCCGAACTTTTTGGCCCCCGTTCCCTCCCTTTCGATCGTCCAGTTCCAGATGGACCCCGAGCACGCGAACCTGAGAATGGGGCACACGATCCCGCGGGGCTCGATGGTCCGCTCGGATCCGGTGGACGGCCACCCGTGCCGCTTCCGGACCTGCTACCCCGTGACCATCTGGCCGCTGGAGATCGCGCAGGCCCGCTTCGAGCTCCCCCCTCCCGGCGCCTCGGTTTCGGCGGGAACGCGCACGGTTCTGCAGCTGGAGCTGCGCACGCTCGGGGGTGTGCCCTTCGGGGAGCTGAGGGAGAAGGGGAGCGAAGGAGCCGCTCGGCCCCTCGAGACGCTGCGCTTCTATCTGCAGGGGGAGGGGAAGGTCGTTTTCGGGATGTACGAGCTCTTGCTCAACGACCTGCTCGGCGTGGAGCTGCGGCCGCGGGGCGCGGCGGGTCTTCCGTCGGAGAACCTGCCGGCCTCCTCGGTTCGTCCGGTGGGGTTCGAGCGGGAGGAAGCCCTGCTCCCGTACTC
>JBOGJK010000856.1:0-2477 GCA_050745345.1 Thermoanaerobaculia bacterium | reverse complement strand
CAAGAGGTATCGGCTCCGCCGCGGCGGGGAGCCGACCGCGCTCCTCCCGGGAGACGGGCGGGTCGCGCCGCAGCGTTGAACTATGATGCCGCCGCTCGATGATCCCGATCTCTGACGACAACACGGGCCGGCAGACGACACCGTTCGTCACGTGGGCGCTGATTGCCGCCAACGTCTTCGTCTTCGTTTTTCTCCAGGGTCTCGGGTCCAACGAACGCTTCACGCTCGCCTACGCGGCGGTCCCCTACGAGATCCTGACCGGTCGAGACGTCGCGGAGCCGATCCCGATCCGCGACCCGTCCGGCCGGACAAGGGGAGCGATCGAGCTGCAGCCCACCCCGATCCCGGTGCTCCTGACGCTCTTGACCTCCATGTTCATGCACGGCGGCCTCGCGCACCTGCTTGGCAACATGCTCTACCTGCACGTCTTCGGCGACAACGTCGAGGACCGGCTGGGCCACGGCCGGTATCTCGCCTTCTACCTGCTCTGCGGGGTCCTGGCGGGCCTCGCCCACGTGGCGACGACGGCGGTGCTCCGGTCGAGCACGCTCGTCCCGAGCCTGGGCGCCTCCGGGGCGATCTCGGGGGCGCTCGCCGGCTACGTGATGCTCTTCCCCCACCGCCGCGTGCGCGTCCTCTGGTTCTACTCTCTGATGGAGGTGCCGGCGATCCTCGCGATCGGCGTCTGGTTCTTCTTCCAGCTCGTCAGCGGTCTCGGCATGCTCGGCGGCGACATGGGCGGCGTGGCCTACGGCGCGCACATCGGCGGTTTCCTCGCCGGGCTGGTGCTCGTGAAGCTCTTCGGCGGCCGCCGCCGCGAGGCCTGGCAGGGCGCCTGACGCTTCCTTCGAGGAGCCGGTCCGAGTCATTCCCTGCGGCGCGCGGCGATGCCCTCGCTGCGAGCGGAATGCTCGGAAAACCGGTTGTGCGGCGTCGCCGGGCTACGCTTCCGTCCGGTTTTTCTGACTCCCGCTCTCGCGTCGGCCTCCCCGCGCTCGCGACGGGCCCTTCTCGGAAAGGCTCTTAGGACCCGCCCGACGTCTGCGGGGATTCGGCCGGCTTCTCGCTCGGGCGCCCGTTGCAAATCCCCGGCGCGGACCGCAGATAGCGGTCGTCCGTCAGTTGATTCAACATGAAATCCGCCACGTCCGCACGGGAAATACGCACCGTCCACAAGAAGTGACCGACCCGCGGGCCGTGCCGGTAGACGCCCCGCTTCCGGCCGTTGGTCAGCGCGCCCGGACGGACGATCGTCCAATCCCGAGAACTCTCCCGGATGATTCGTTCTTGCCGCCGTTTGTCCCAGTAGTAGAAGGGAAGGATGAGCGGGATGACGAAGAGCGTGTAGGAGAGGCCCATGCGTCCGCAGCTCTCGCCCAGGCCGAGAGAGGTCTCGCAGACGAAGCGCCGCACCCCCAACGTCTCCATGGCCCGCAGCACATTGCGCGTCCCGTCGGAGAGGATGCGAGTGGGAGTGAGCCAGCGCTTGTGCCCCAGGGCCGAGAGGACGGCATCCTGGCCCCTCACAGCGGCCTCGACGGCGGAGTAATCCCGCACGTCGCCCCGAGCGACGGTGAGGTTGTCGTGCCGAATCTGCACCCTCTCCGGCCTGCGGGCGAAGGCCGTGACGTGGTAGCCGCGCTCGAGCGCCTGAGAGACGAGCTGCCGACCGGTTCCGCCCGTGGCTCCGACGACGAGGAGGCGCATGGGACCGGCGCTCCCCGTCACGGCCCCGCCGTCCGGTCGTCCGCCGTCTCCAGCATCTGCGCCGCGATCTCCTTCAGAAGCTTGCCGCACACCATGGCGGTCACCCCCGAGGGGTCCTGCGAGGGGTTGAACTCGACCACGTCGGCCCCCACGATTGGCGCGCGGATGCGGTGGATCAGGTCGACCGCCTGCCGGGTGGAGAGCCCTCCCGGCTCGCGGTGCGAGACCCCGGGCGCGTACGCCGGATCGAGGCCGTCCATGTCGAAGGTGATGTAGACGGGCGAGTCGAAGGCGATCGCGAGGTCGTCCCGAAAGTCTCGCATCTCGATCGTCTCGACGCGGAACCGGGCGGCCTGCTCCCGCTGATGCCGGTTGACCGTGCGGATGCCGACCTGCACGAGGCGCTGCACCAGCCCCTCTTCCATGATCCGCGCGAAGGGGCAGGCGTGCGAGAAGCGGTCCCCCTGGAACTCGTCGTAGAGGTCGGGGTGCGCGTCGAAATGGAGGATCGACAGGCGCGGGAATCGCCGGGCGAAGGCGCGCACGATCGGATAGGTGATCGCGTGGTCGCCGCCGAGCGAGAGGGGGCAAAGGCCCGGGCGAGGAGGTCCCCGACCGCCGCTTCGATGCGGGACCGCATCTCGGCCCCGGACGCGGCTTCCAGGTCCCCGGCGTCGTGGAAGGCTCCCCGCGTCAGCTCGAAGCCTTTCTCTCCCCAGGTATTCGACGACTCGCACCAGAACGCCTCCCGGATGAGAGGCGGCGCCTGC
>JBOGJK010000855.1:0-3097 GCA_050745345.1 Thermoanaerobaculia bacterium | reverse complement strand
GGTGTGGGTATGCCGGCCGGGGACGGTTCGACTGCTCAACGGGACGAAGCCGGTGCTGGCCGATTTCCCGGTGTAGGCGATGCCTAGAGGTTCCTCCGAATCGTCATGCTTTCTGCCGTCGATCGCGCCATAGTAGATCCGCTTGCACCCCGCCGCTTCCGTGCACCCGTCCTGAGTTCGCGTGTAGTCCATGTCCTCGAGCATGACGGTGGGTCGCGGGGGGTTGTAGAAGGTGCCCCCGTACGCCCCGTAGCTCCACTCGACGTCGGTGATCGGGAAGGCCGAGACCATTCGCCGGACCAGGTCCCCCGTGCGGTCAAAGCTCACGGTGCGGATGGTGTCGCGAACGAAGTCCTGCCAGTTGACCGTGAGGAAACGCAGCTCCGGCTTCTCGGCGGGGACGAAGGTCGCCACCGCCTGACAGTCCTGGGCCACCGGGCCGGCTACCTCCTGACAGAGGAGAGAGCCTCCGCTCGATTCGACGCGGAAGGCCAGGGTGCCGCTCGTCCAGGCCGGAGGAAGCTCGAAGTAGAGGCCGCCGCCGAGCTGGTCCCGAACCGCATCGGCGTCGGTTCCCAGATTGACGTACTCTCCTGGGTTTGCGGGCGCCAGCGGCGAGCCGGCCAGCTCAACCCCGCCGGGGAAGGTGAAAGCGCGAAGATGGCCGAAGAAACGCACGGGGGCGGAGCTCTCGAGGTGGGCCCTGACGAAGGTCCTCTTGCCGGCGACGAGCGGGATGCGGTTCCGCCAGTCTTGAACGACCTGGACGACCTCGAGGCCGACCAACGTCGGTGGCGGCGGTAGCGTGCCGACGCCGGTGACGGCAACCACCTGCGAGGCGTTGGGGAGGCCTGCCACGTTCGCCTTCCAGAGCACTTCTCCGCGGTCGCTCATCCCGCGGGGCTGCCCCGAGCCGGCTCCGAGCGCGAACTCGATGCCCGTGATCGTGCGCGGCGTCCCGGCGGGCACCTCGATCGAGTCCCCCTCGCGGGCGACCTTGACGATCTGTAGGCTGCCGTCCTGGGCCCACAGGCCCCGGTCGTTGGCGAGGTTGACCCCGGTTCCCGTCATGGCGGCTGTGAAGGCGACTTGCCCGGCGGAGCTGGCGGCGATCGCGCCGAACCCCCCAAATAGGACCCCGGCGGCGGTCCCGGGAGCCGGGTCGCCGGGTTTGGCGATGATGGTCAGGCCTCCCGTCGTGACCCGCCCCAGCGTCCCGTTCTCATCGACGCCGAAGACGTGACCGCCGTCGGTGAAGACGGCGACGTGAGGGACGCGAAAATCCGGCGGCTGCTGGTCGGACCGAGCGGCAAGCTGAAAGGCCCCCTGGGAATCGGAGATCCAGACCGCCTTGAAGATCGATACGGGGTTGATACCGTCGTCTTTTTCGACGAGACCGCTGAAGGCGACCTGGTTGTTATTGTTGATCCGGAAGCTCGCGATCAGGGTCAGCTTCTCGTCGCTGGCGAGCCCCGGTGCGGAGCCGCCCTGCAAGATTAGCGGCTGCACGGAGCCCGAGTGGTTGGACCAGAGCCCGACAATTGGGGTCACCGGGTGACCATCGCTGCCCGAGAACACGAATATGCCGTTCCCTAGGAGGGCGGAGTTCGCGGTTTGAAAGGTGTCGATGAAGAAGTGTCCTGCGGGCACGCCCGGCATCTGGTCGCCCTCGCGGGCAACCAGGGTGGCGGTGCTTCCGTCGTAGAACCAGAGACCCACGTCGTCGGCGGTGGTGACGCCGCCGCCGGTGAGCTGGCCCGCGAACAGGGTCCGCCCCGAGTCGTCCAGCAGGAGTGGGTCGTAGCCGGCGTGGACAAAGATCGCCCCGAAGTTGGCCCCCGGCACGCCCGGCGCCGGTGCCCCCTCGCGCGCGACGAGCGTCAATCCGGTCGGCGCCGGCTTCTCGACCCAGAGCGTGTCGTTGAAGATGGCGCCCTGCGAGATGTGGGCCTTGAAGGCGAACCGCCCGGGCAGGTTGATCGTCGGCGGGCCGGGGAAGCCGGCGAAGTTGAAGCCCGCCACGGGAGAGGCCGCGCCCTCCCGCTGGACCAGGCCCAGGACCGGGTTCCCCGTCCCTGGGTCGAAACTCTCCCGCCACAGCCCGTAGGTGTTCGACCCGGTGGCCAACCGCCCCCGGAAGACGATCTCTCCCCCGGGGGCTATCGCCGGGTAGTTGAAGTTGTCGAAGACCGCCGGGGAGGCCCCCGGCGCCGGCATGCCGCTGTAGGCGACCACCCGGGAGGTGACCTGAACGACGGCGGCGTGCGCGGGGCCTGCTCCGAGCAGGCCGAAGCCCCCGGCGATGACCACCGGGAGCAGCAGACGCGGGACGGAGTGTGTGTTCATGGAGCCTCCTCCATCCATCAATGCGACCAACCGGCTCCGAGAGCGCCACCGCGGCTCCGCGGGGGCGCAAACAGGCAAATAATCCTCGGCCGCAGGGACCGAACACTGGACACCCAGGGCGGCCGCTGGCCGCGCCTCCGGGGGATCTTATACGAGGCGCCGGAAAAGCCCGGCGCAGAGCGTGCCGGCCTCCTGGAGACCGCCTGCGCGGGCGACGAAGGCGCGCTCGCCACGCTGACCAGCACGGCCAGGGTATCGGAGTGGTCGGGGCCGAGCCCCCGCCGATCTCTTCGAGCGGCCGCGTGACGCGACGCGTTGAGGAAGCCGTCATCTCCGCCGGCCCGGAACACTGTCTCTTCGGAAAGCGGTCGCTACGAGCAGTAGCCGCGGCGAGCCGAGGGCAAAGGGATCGCCGTCGGTGGATCCAAAGGCCTCCAACGAGCCGAAGCCTGCCGCTTCGAGCATCCCGGAAAGCTCCCGAACCGTGTAGACGCGGTGCGCGGCGGGGCGGGTTTCGCTCCGGCCATCCCGGCTGGCTGTGAAGACATTCTGGACCACGCCCTCGGCCGGGTCGTAGCGGTTCTCTGCCTGGAAGCGGATGCCGGAGACCTCCATGTCGAGCTTCTCGTGGAAGCTGGGGAGGAGCGATTCGGCGACCCAGCCGGAGTCGAGGAGGAAGCGTCCGCCGGGCCGGACGGCTCGCGCCGCGGCCGCGAGAAACGCCTGGTTGCCGGCATCGTCGAAGAAGCCG
>JBOGJK010000854.1:0-10201 GCA_050745345.1 Thermoanaerobaculia bacterium | reverse complement strand
GTCGAGTACGGGGAGAAGTTGTTCGCCATCCGGCTCGCTGCCTGACGCAGCTTTCAGCTGTCAGCTCTCAGCCGTCGGCCAGATGGGAAGGACCGAAATCCGGCTGGGAGCTCAAAGCCGATAGCTGACAGCCCATGTTCAAGAAGATCCTGATCGCCAACCGCGGCGAGATCGCGCTGCGGATCATCTCGGCGTGCCGGGAGCTGGGCATCCGGACTGTCGCCGTCTACAGCGAGGCGGACCGCGACGCCCTTCATGTGCGCTTCGCCGACGAGGACGTCTGCATCGGGCCCTATCCCTCCTCGGCGTCGTACCTGAACATCTCCGCCATCGTCTCGGCGGCGGAGATCAGCGAGGCCGACGCGGTCCACCCCGGCTACGGCTTCCTCTCGGAGAACGCGTACTTCGCCGAGATCCTTCAGGACTGCCACATCACCTTCATCGGGCCGTCGCCCGAGGCGATCCGCAAGATGGGAGACAAGTCGCTGGCCCGCCAGACCGTCGCGGCGGCCGGAGTGCCGACCGTGCCGGGGTCGCCCGGGCCGGTCGAGAACGTCGAAGAGAGCCTCTCCTTCGCAAAGAGGGTGGGATATCCCGTGATCCTGAAGGCCTCGGCGGGCGGCGGGGGGCGCGGTATGCGGATCGGCCGCGACGAGCGCGAGCTCGCGGAGGCCTGGGGGACGGTCCGCGCCGAGGCGGACAAGGCCTTCGGCAACGCGGAGCTGTACCTGGAGAAGTACGTCGAGGAGCCGCGCCACATCGAGTTCCAGGTCTTCGGCGACCGGCATGGCAACCTCCGTCACATGGGGGAGCGCGAATGCTCCATCCAGCGGCGGCACCAGAAGCTGATCGAAGAGGCCCCGTCTACGGCGCTCGACCCGGAGCTGCGGGGCCGGATGGGAGAGGCAGCCGTACGCGTCGCCCGCACCGTCGGCTACGTCAACGCCGGGACGGTCGAGTTCCTACTGGACCGCGGCGGGCGCTTCTATTTCATGGAGATGAACACGCGCCTCCAGGTCGAGCACCCCGTCACCGAGGAGGTCACGGGGGTGGACATGGTCAAGGAGCAGATCGCCGTGGCGGCGGGGGAGCCCCTTTCCTTCGGCGGCTGCGAGCTTTCGCCCCGGGGGCACGCCATCGAGTTCCGGATCAACGCCGAGGACCCGGTGCGCTTTGTCCCCTCACCCGGGCGGATCGCGACATTCCATCCGCCCGGCGGCCCCGGTGTGCGCGTGGACACCGCGGCCTACCAGGGCTACGTCATCCCCCCCTACTACGACTCGCTGATCGCCAAGTTGATCGTCGCCGGGCGCGACCGCACCGAGGCGATCTCCCGCGGGCGCAGGGCCCTCGACCTCTTCGTCGTGGAGGGGGTCGCGACGACGATCCCGATGCACCGGCGGATCCTGGACGAGCCGGACTTCCTGGACGGGCGCCTGTCGACCCGATTCATGGAGCGGTTCGCCCAGGCTTCGTGAGAAAGTCGGCAGTCGACAGTCGGCAGTCTACGGTCGACAGGAGCGTTGCGACCCGTCCCTTGACGTCGCTTCTTCCCCCTCTCTACGCGATCACCGACCGAGCGGTCTCGGGCGTCGCGAGCGTTTCGCAGATCGCCGCGCGCCTCTTCGCCGTGGGCGTGCGATGCCTCCAGGTCCGTGAGAAGTCGATGCCGGACGGGCAGTTGCTCGCCTCGGTCGAGCAGGTCCGCGAGCTCGCCCTGCCGGCCGGCGCGGCGGTGCTCGTCAACGACCGCGTGGACGTGGCGAAGGTCGCCGGGGTGGGCGTGCACCTCGGGGAGGAGGACCTGCCCGCCGGCGAAACGAGGAGGCTGCTGCCGGAGGCCCTGATCGGCGTCTCGACGCACGATCTCGAGGCTGCCCGGAGGGCCTTCGCGGACCGGGCCTGCGACTATGTGGCCTTCGGCCCCGTCTTCGCGAGCGCGACCAAGTCGGTGCGGCCGCCACGGGGCCTCGCGGAGCTCGGCCGGGTCGCGGCGATCCGCGGCAAGCCGCTGGTGGCCATCGGCGGGATCACGGCCGAGACCCTGGACGCGGTCTTCGACGCCGGAGCGGACGCGGTCGCGATGGTCGGGGGCCTTCTCGCGGGAGGAGCGCTCGAGGAGAACGCGCGGCGCGTGCTCGACCGTATCCGCCGGCGTCGCCGGCCGGGGCGCATCTACCTGGTGGGGTTCATGGGATGCGGCAAGACGGCGATCGGGCGCCGGCTCGCGGCCCGGCTCGGTGTCCCGTTCGTGGACGTGGACGCGGAGATCGAGCGCGCCTCGGGGCTGACGGTGCGAGCCCTCTTCGAGGAGTCGGGCGAGCCCGCCTTCCGGCAGCGCGAGGCGATCTTCCTGGCGGGCACCGAGTCGCTGGCCGGCGCCGTCGTGTCGACGGGCGGCGGCGCCTACATTCCCGAGGCGAACCGGCGGGCGATGCGGCGCCTGGGACGGGTGGTCTTCCTCGATGTCCCCTTCCCGGTGCTCTCCGAGCGCCTCGCGGGCAAGGGAGACCGGCCGCTCTTCCAGTCGGTCGAGCAGGCCGCTCGGCTCTTCGCGCAGAGAGATCCCTTCTATAGAATGGGAAGCCTGCGCGTGACGCTGGACGGGACCGAGACGCTGGATGAGGCCGCCGACCGCGTGCTCTGCGCGCTGGAGGGTCCGTCCCTCTCCGTGGCCTGAGCCGGACCTCCGAGCCCCCGCTTGCGTTACCTGATCCTCTCCGACCTGCACTCCAACGGCGAGGCGCTCGCCGCCGTCCTGGCGCGAGCGCGGAGGCGCCGGTACGACTGTGTCGTGGTGCTGGGAGACTTCGTCGGGTACGGCGCGGACCCGAACGACGTGATCCGCCGGGTGCGCGGGCTGCGCCGGCCAAAGGCGCTGGTGCGCGGCAATCACGACCGGGTGGCGGCGGGCCTCGACTCGGGAGGATCCTTCAACCCCGTGGCCCTCGCGGCCTTGCGCTGGACAAGGGCGACGTTGACTTCTGAGAACCGCCGCTTTCTGGCGAGGCTTCCGGTGGGGCCGCTGGAGGTGGACGGCCGTTTCGTCATCTGCCACGGCTCGCCGCTCGACGAGGACGCCTACATCTTCTCCGACAGCGACGCCGCCTGGAATTTCTGCGGGATGCGGCTCGACCTCTGCTTCTTCGGCCACAGCCACATTCCTTCCATCTTCACTCTGGAGAGGGACGGCATCCGCGTGGACGTCGTGCGGGGAGACCGCCAGGTCTGGAAACTCGAGCCGTTTCGGCGCTACCTGATCAACCCCGGCTCGGTCGGCCAGCCCCGGGACCGCAATATCTCCGCCGCCTTCGCGCTCTACGACGCCTCCCGGGGCGAGGTCGCCTTCGAGCGCGTCGCGTACGACGTCGCGGCCGCGCGGGAGAAGATCGTGAAGGCCGGGCTGCCGGAGGCGCTGGGCGACCGGCTCCTCGTCGGAGCTTGAGAAGAAGAAAAACGGAAGTCGGCAGACGGTAGACGCAAGACGGTAGACGACAGACGGGGGCAGGAACGCGGCTCTCCCCTTTGTCGTTTCCTGTTCCGTCTTCCCGCTGTTCCTTATAATCGCCGGCACTTTCACAGGCTGCATCGGAGGGAGCATGCGTTGTAAGGGCGGGGCGGGGAGTCTTCTGCCGGCGGCGGCTCTGGCCGTCTCGATCTTCGGTTGCCAGGCCTCGACGGCCCCGCCGTCCCCCGCGGTCCCCGCCGCGCCCGCCCGCAGGTTCGCCTCCGCAGCCGAGGCGCGGGCGCTGCTGCTCCAGCTCGAAGACCGCCGCGCCTGGGACGCCTCCATCCTCGGAGTCGCGGCGAAGTTCCCCGACCCGGCCGTGCGGGCTCACGCGGCGCTCGCCGCCGGGCGGATCGGTGACGAGCGGGGCCGCGATCTGCTCCCGGGGATGCTCTCCGACCCCGCGCCGGAGGTGCGCGCGGCGGCGGCCTTCGCCTGCCAGCTGCTGGAGGACGGGGCCGCCGTGCCCGGCCTGATACCGCTCCTGTCCGACCCGGAGGCCCGTGTTGCCGGAAGCGCCGCGCGCGCGATCGGCGCCCTCGGCCGGGGGGACGGGCAGGACGCTCTCATCGCCGCGATCCCGAGGGCCGCCGCGTCGGAGCCCCGGGCCACGATGCTGCGGTCGCTCTGGCGCTTTGCCGACGATGCCTCGACGGCCGCGGCCATGCCGTATGCGGCGGACCCGGACGCGAAGGTGCGCGCCGCGGCCCTCTATGCCCTCTCGCGCAGGCCGATCGAGAAGTCGCTCCCGGCCCTGACCGCGGCGCTTTCGGACTCCGATGCCGACATCGCCGCGGGAGCCGCGCGGGCCCTCGGGATCCTGGGCAGGACGGAGTCGGTCGGCCCGCTTTCCGCCGCGCTCGACAGCGGGAAGGCGCATCTGGTCACGGCGAGCCTGAACGCTTTAGAGGCGATTCTGGAGAAGAACCCGGGCACGGCGCTGTCTCCCGACCGGCGCGCTCGTGTGATCGCGCTCGCAGGCGACGCCAACCCGAACCTGGCGAACCCGGCCCTCGTGCTGCTGCGACAGCTCGTGGCGGTGGACCGTGAGGCGCTGTCCCGCGTCTGGTCGATCGCGACGACGGGGCAGGGTCGGCGGCAGCAGGTGGCGCTCGCCTCGGCCGTCGCCTCGCTGCGCGAAAGGGCCAGGGGCGCGCTCGACAAGGGCGTCGAGTCTGCGGAGGCGCCGCTTCGAGCGGCGGCGGCGGAGAGCCTCTCTTACCTGCCGGCCGCGGAGACCGCCCCCTACCGCAGCCGTCTCGCCGCCGACCCCGATCCGCTCGTGCGCGTCTCGGTCCTGGCGGGCCTGCGAACGCCCGAAGCGGTCCGCGAGAACCGCGCCCTGGTGGACGCGGCCTTCGCCGATCCGGACGCCGGCGTGCGGGCCTCGGCGATCGAGGCGCTGGCACTGGCCAGTGACACGACCGTCCTGCCGCAGATTCTGCAGGCGGTCCAGAAATCGGGCGGCGACGTCTCGCCCGACGTCGCGATCGCCGGGATCACCGCGGCCGAAAAGCTGCACAGCGTTCCCGAGGCCAGGGGCGTCGTCGAGGCCGCCTACCGGCTTCCCAAGACGCTCGTCCAGCGCCTGGCGCGCCGCTCCCTCGTGAGGTCCTTCCGCGCGGACGCGGCCGCCTACCCGGCGCCCGAGTACAGGATCGCGCGGACTGCGGCCGACTACGCGGCGATCCTCCTCGAAGCGGGCAGGGCGTGGAGGGCGCAGGTCGAGACGGTCCGCGGCACCTTTACGCTGCGTCTGCTCGGCGAAGCGGCGCCGCTGACGGTCATGAACTTCGTGGAGCTCGCGCGCAAGTCGTTCTTTGACGGTGTGGCGATCCACCGTGTCGTGCCCGACTTCGTCGTGCAGCACGGCGACCCGACCGGCACGGGCAACGGCGGGCCCGGCTACGAGATCCGCGACGAAAACAACCTCACCGAGTACGGGACCGGGACGGTCGGGATGGCTCTGGCGGGCCCCGACACGGGGGGCAGCCAGTGGTTCGTCACGCACGCGCCGCAGCCGCACCTGGAGGGCGTCTACACGGTCTTCGGCCAGGTCGTCGCCGGTCAGGACGTCGTCGAGCGGATCGAGCAGTGGGACCGGATCACTCGCGTGACCATTTCCGAGGCGCCCTGACCGGGCGTCGCGAGAGGCGCTCCTGTACGGGTTGGCCCGAGCGCTGCAACTTGCGGGGCTCGTCGTGACCGGGGCGGGGCTCTGGGATGGAATCCTCGGCGGGAACGTCCGGCGGGAGCTCGTCTTTCTCGGGATTGGCGCGACGCTGTTTTTCGCGGGACGGTGGCTCCAGGGGGCGAGGCAGTGAGGCCGCTGGTCGTCGCGACGCGGCAGCTGCCGGAGCCTTCCCTCTCGACGCTCTCTCCCGACTTCGAGGTGCGCGTGCTCGGATACGCCCCTTCGGAGCTGGAGCTGGCGGCCGAGGCGGCCGAGGCGGAGGCGCTCATCACGCTCGTCTGCGATCCGGTCACTGAGCGCGTCCTCGCCTCGGCGCCCCGCCTCAAAGTCGTCGCCAACTACGCGGCGGGTGTGGACAACATCGACCGTGCCGCCGCCGCGGCCCGCGGCGTCGTCGTCAGCCACACCCCCGGTGTCCTGACCGAAGCGACCGCCGACCTGACCCTGGCGCTCCTGCTCGGGCTCACGCGCAGGATCATCGAGGGAGACCGGATGGTGCGCTCCGGCCGCTACGCCGGGTGGGCGCCCGACCTGCTGCTCGGCACCGAGCTCAAGGGCAAGGTGCTCGGGGTCTTCGGCCCCGGCCGGATCGGCCGGGCCGTGGCGCGACGGGCGCGGGCCTTCGGGATGACCGTCGTCGCGACGGGGCGCTCCGCGCGGGACGAGCAGGATCCCGACGACCCGCCGCGCGTCTCTTTCGAGGAGCTGCTCCGGCGCTCGGACGTCGTCTCGATTCACGCCCCTCTGACCCCCGAGACGCGGGGGCTCTTCGGCCGGGAGAACCTGTCCCGGATGAAGCCGGGGGCCTATCTGCTGAACACCTCGCGAGGCCCGATCGTGCAGGAGAGCGCTCTGGCCGAGGCGATCGCCTCCGGACACCTTTCCGGAGCGGGCCTCGACGTGTACGAGAACGAGCCGGGCATCACGCCGGCCCTGCTCGACGAGGACCGGGTCGTGCTGATGCCGCATGCCGGGAGCGCCACGGTCGAGACCCGGCGCGAGATGGCGCGGATGGTCGTCGAGGACGTCCGGCGCGTTCTGACAGGGGAAAAGCCGCTGTGGGCCGTGCCGCCGGAGGGGGCGCCCCGGGAGCGGGCAAGGGGGGAAGCATGAAGAAGCCGGAGAGCGCCTTCACCAGGCTCGACACCGCCGCGGACGGCCTGCTTCGCCGCATGGCGAAGGGGGACACGGCGCTCCTCTGGCTCCAGGCACGCTGGGGCCGGATCGTGGGGGAGCCCCTCTCGCGCAAGATCGAGCCGGCGAGCCTCCAGGGGCGCCGCCTGACGGTCGTGCTCCACGACCCTGCCTGGAAGAAGGCCGTCGTGGCGACGCTGCCGGACCTCGAGGCGAAGCTCGCCCGCGAGATGCCGGAGTTGAAGCCGAGGGTGACGCTGCGGGAGACGGGAGGCGGAAGACGGTAGACGGTAGACGGGAGACGGGAGACGGGAGACGGGAGGAGCGTTTCCTCTTCCGTCTCCCGTCTACCGCGCGTGGCGGCCGAAGGCCGTCACGCGTAGAGCCCGCGCACCATCGTGTCGTGGGCGACGCGCTGGATGCCGAGCATGTAGGCGGCGATCCGGAAGGTCACGCCGTAATTCTCGGCCATCGTCGCGACGTCCCGGAAGGACTGCACCATGATGTCCTCCAGCCGCTCGTTGACCTCCTGCTCCCGCCAGAAGAAGCCGGCGCGATCCTGCACCCACTCGAAGTAGGAGACCGTCACGCCGCCGGCGTTGGCCAGGATGTCGGGGACGACGAGGACATCCTTCTGCCGCAGCGCGTCGTCGGCGCGCTGGGTGGTGGGGCCGTTGGCGCCTTCGACGATGATCTTCGCCTTGATGTTCGGCGCGTTCTTGCCTCGGATCTGGTTCTCGTTGGCCGCCGGGATCAGGATGTCGCAGTCGAGTTCGAGCAGGTCGGCGTTGGAGATCTTCTCGACGACGCCGAACCCGTCGAAAGAGCGCGCCTTCTCGTAGTGAGCCACCAGCTTCCCCAGGTCGAGCCCGTCCGGGTTGACGATGCCGCCCTGGATGTCGGAGACGGCGATGATCTTCGCCCCCGCCTCGTGGCACATCCGCGCGGCGATCGAGCCGACGTTGCCGAACCCCTGCACGGCGATGCGGCAGCCGGCGAGCTGGAAGCCCTTCAACGGCGCCGCCTCCCGGCAGATCAGCATCAGGCCGCGCCCGGTCGCCTCGACGCGCCCGCGTGAGCCGCCGAGCGAGAGGGGCTTGCCCGTGACGACGGAGGTGACCGTGTGGCGCGCGTGCATGGAGTAGGTGTCCATGATCCAGGCCATCGTCTGCGGGTTGGTCCCCATGTCCGGCGCCGGCACGTCCTTCTCCGGCCCGAACTGGTCCATCAGCTCGGCCGTGTAGCGGCGCGTGATCCGCTCGAGCTCCCCGCGGGAAAGCGAAGCCGGGTCGCAGATCACGCCCCCCTTGGCGCCGCCGAAGGGGATGTTCACGACGGCGCACTTCCAGGTCATCCAGGCCGCCAGCGCCCGCACCTCGTCGAGCGTCACGTTTTTGTCGTAGCGGATCCCCCCCTTGCCGGGGCCCCGCGCGATGTTGTGGAGGACGCGGTATCCGATGAACACCTCGATGCGCCCGTCGTCCATGACGACCGGGATCGAGACCTTCGTCTCGCGCACCGGCTCCCGCAGCACCTTGTAGAGGCCGGGGTCGAGCCCGAGCTTCTGGGCCGCGAGGTCGAAACGCGACATCATCTCCTCGAAGGGGCTCGCGGAGTCGGTGCCCTGGGGATGACTGCCGATCGTCGGGAACTGCGGTTCGGCGACTTTCGTCTCCACGCGGATCACTCCTGCCGTCGGCCGGCGGTTAGAATGGCGGGGGATTGTATCCCATGGACCGCAGCGTCCGGCCAAGGCTTGAAGGAGCGCGAAAAGGAAGGGGAAACGGGCGAGGGCGACGAGGCCGTCGTCGCTCGAGTCCTGTCGGGCGAGGAGGACCTGTTCGCATTGCTCGTGCGCCGCTATCAGACTCGCGTGCACGCGCACGTGACCAGGATGGTCGGCCACCGAGAGGACGCGCTCGACCTGACCCAGGAGATCTTCCTGAAGGTCTTTCAGGCGCTGCCGCGATTCAATCCCGAGTACAAGTTCTCGACTTGGCTCTTCCGCATCGCCGGCAACGCCGCGATCGACCACCTCCGCAAGAAGCGCCTCAGGACGATCCCCCTGGAGGTCCCCGACGCCGACGGTCAGGGGCGAGTGTCCTCTCCAGAGTACAGTAGCTCCGACCCGGACCCGTTCGGCGCGCTGCGAAACGTAGAGCGAGGCCGGGCGATCTCCCGGGCGATCGCCGATCTGCCCGTAGAATTCCGGGAACTGATCGCTCTGAGGCATTTCGCGGGGCTCTCCTACGAAGAGATCGCCGAGGTCAAGGAAATGCCCCTGGGGACGGTGAAAAACAAACTCTTTCGCGCCAGGGCCGTATTGAAGGACAGGTTGGCAGGAGAGCTTTCTTGAACGGTTGCGCCCACCCCCTTGACCCGATCGACATCGAAGCGCTGGCTTCGGGCAGCGACCCCGTGGTCGACCCGGACGCCGCGGCCCACGCCTCGCAGTGCGGGGCCTGCTCGCAGGCCGTGCGCCGGGCGGAGGGCCTCGAACGGCTGCTCGGGTCTCCCGGGACGGCCGGGCTGGAGGCACCGGCGGATCTGGCCCAACGGGTGCTGCGGATCCGCCCCTTCTCCCGCGCCGAGCGCCGGAGCCTGGCCGTCTGGCGGGCGCCCCTGCTCCTTCTCGGGGGTCTGACCCTGTCCGGCGTCGCCCTGATCGCCGGACCCGTGGCCGGAGCGCGGGAGCAGATCGGCCTCGTCGCGTCCGCCCTGGCCTCGCTGGTCGGTCTCCTGCGCGCCTGTGGGCGATGGGCGCTCGATCTCTCCCGCGGCGCGCCGGAGGGGCTCGGCGCCCTCTCGCAGCTCGCGCCGAGCTCCGCCGGATGGGCCGCCCTGCTGCTGCTTCTGCCGGCCGTCTACGCGCTGCGCGGCGTGCTCGCCGGGGCCTTCACGCGGAGATGATTCTCGCGGCGCTGCTCTGGCTCGCCGCGCCGCCGGCCTCCACCGCCTCGCCGGCCTCCCGCCCGCTCCCCTCCGTGACGACGTTCGGCCGCGACATCGTCGTCTCGACCCCGGTCGAGGGACGGGTCCTGGCTGCCGTCGCCGACGTGCGCATCGAGGCGCGGGTCTCGGGCGACCTCGTCGTCTGGGGCGGTGACGTCTCCTTCGGCCCGGGTGGCTCCGTCGGGGGGAACCTCTCGATTTTCGGTGGAGACCTTCGGGTGGCCGGAACGCCGCCGGTCGCCGGTGTCGTCTCCACGCCCGGCTCGTTGCTGCGGCTGTATCTCGCCGAGATGCGCCGCGCGCCGTGGGAGACGCCCGCCTCGGCGACGGTCTGGGGCTTGCGCCTTCTCGGCCTCGGCGCTTGGCTCGCGGTGGCTCTCCTGCTCGTCTATCTCTTCGGGTCCCCCTTCGCG
>JBOGJK010000853.1:0-2722 GCA_050745345.1 Thermoanaerobaculia bacterium | reverse complement strand
TGGCCACGTCGCGGCGCACCTTGCGGCCAGTGAAGCAGGAGATCATCGCGCTGGCCATCGTGATGCCGGCCGAGGGGCCGTCCTTGGGGATCGAGCCCTCGGGAACGTGCACGTGGACGTCGTGCGTCTCGAAGTAGTCGTCCGCGATGCTGAGCTCGGGGGCGCGAGCGCGCGCGTAGGACATGGCCGCCTGCGCGGACTCCTTCATGACGTCGCCCAGCTGACCCGTCAGGCGGAGTCCCCCCTTGCCCCGCACGGCGATGGCCTCGATGAAGAGCAGGTCGCCGCCCACCGAGGTCCAGGCCAGGCCCGTGGCGACACCCACCTGGTCCTTCTTCAAGAGCTCGTCGGCGTAATGCCGGGCCGGCCCGAGCATCTTCTCCAGGGAGGCAGCGTTGATCCGATAGCGCCGCGCCTTTCCCTTGGCTACGGAGACGGCGACCTTGCGGCAGGTCGCGCCGATCTCGCGCTCGAGATTACGCAAGCCCGCCTCGCGCGTGTAGGCCTCGATGATGCGCTCGATGCCCGCATCGGTGAACTCGAGATTGGTTTCGGTTACGCCGTTCTCGTCCATCTGCTTCGGGATGAGGTGGCGCCTGGCGATCGCCTTCTTCTCTTCCAGCGTGTAGCCGGAGAGGCGGATGACCTCCATGCGATCGAGAAAGGCCGGCTGGATCGGGTCGAGCACGTTGGCGGTCGCGATGAAGAGCACCTTGGAAAGATCGTAGGTCACCGACAGGTAGTGGACGCTGAAGGAAAAATACTGCTCGGGGTCGAGCACCTCGAGCAGCGCGGAGGAGGGATCGCCCCGATAGTCCGAGCCGATCTTGTCGATCTCATCGAGCATGAAGACCGGGTTCGACGTGCCGGCCTGGTGGATGCCCTGGATGATGCGGCCGGGCATGGCGCCGACGTAGGTCCGGCGGTGGCCCCGGATCTCGGCTTCGTCGCGCACGCCGCCGAGCGACAGCCGCACGAACTTGCGGTCGAGCGCCCGCGCGATCGAGCGGCCGAGCGAGGTCTTGCCCACGCCGGGCGGCCCCACGAAGCAGAGGATCGGGCCCTTCAGCGACTTCTTCAAGGCGTGGACGGCGAGGTACTCGAGGATGCGCTCCTTGACCTTCTCGATGTCGTAGTGGTCCTCGTCCAGGATCTTTCGGGCGCGCTCGATGTCTTCGGAGTCGCTCGACACGACGCCCCACGGCAGGCCCGTCATCCAGTCGAGATAGGTGCGGATGATCGCGGTCTCGGCGGAGTCGGGGTGGCTCCGCTCGAGTCGTTTGATCTGCTTCTCGATCTCGGTGCCGGCCTCCGCCGGGATCTTCCTGTCGGTGATGAGCCGGCGGTACTGCGCCAGCTCCTCGGAGATCTCCTCTCCCTCGCCCAACTCCTGCTGGATGGCGCGCAGCTGCTGCCGCAGGTAGTACTCGCGCTGCGACTTGTCCATCTCGCCGCGCGCCTGCGAGGAGATCTCCTGCTGCATCGTCAGGACCGTGATCTCCTTGGCCAGGCTCTCGTTGACCAGGCGCAGCCGCTCGATCGGGTCGGTCGACTCGAGGATGTTCTGCGCTTCCTCGAGCTTCAGGTCGAGGTTCGAGGCGGAGAGGTCCGCCAGCCGCGCCGGGTCGTCCAGGTTCGCGGCGATGACCATCACCTCGGGGGAGATGTTCTTGCCGAGAGAGACGGACTTCTCGAGGTTCTGCTTGACGCTGCGCAGGAGGGCCTCGTGCTCGGGCGGAAGCTCCTTGGGAGGCGCGACCTCCTCGAGCTTGGTGATCTTGGCCTTGAAGAAAGGCTCTTCGGCAAGGAAGGAATCGACGCGCGCGCGCGCGAGCCCCTGCACGAGCAGGCGGATCCGGCCGTCGGGAAGCTTCAGCATCCGCATGATCGCCGCGACCGTGCCGACCGAGAAGAGCTCCTCGGCGCGCGGAGACTCGTTCTGCGCGTCCCTCTGCGCGACGAGCATGATGATCCGCTGCTCGGCCAGGGCCGCGTCCACGGCGTTGATCGATTTCTCCCGGGAGACCGAGAGCGGCAGGATGATGTAGGGGAAGACGACGACATCCTTGAGCGGGAGCACCGGCAGGATGTCGGGGATCGGGAGGTCGACTTCCCGCTCCGCCGCGATCTCTTTTTCTTCCGTTTCGGGCATCTCGCTAATCTTCCTCGGCCTGCACGGGGATCTCGTGCTCCTTCTCGCGCATGTCCGGCACGCGGGGCAGCACCACCTCGAGCAGCCCCTGCCGGAAGAGGGCCTTCGCCTCCCGCGTGTTGACGGGGCGCGGCAGCGGGACGGACTTGACGAAGTTGCCGAAGTACCGCTCCATGCAGAAGAACCGCATCCCCTCCCGCGCGCGGATGCGCCCCTTCTTCTGGCCGCGCACCGTGAGGACGCGGCCGCGGATCGTCACGCGCACGTCTTCCGGCTCGACGCCAGGCAGCTCGATCAGGACGCGGATGGTGTTGCCGTCGTCGAGCACGTCGAGGCTCGGGTCCCACGAGGAGGCCGAGCCGGCTCCCCGGTTGTGCGTCTCGACGAACACCTGGAAGAGTCGGTTCAACTCGCTCTGGAGGCGCGACAGCTCCACGAGCGGGCCGTAGAGGCGCACGGTGTTGCGGGCCATTAAACGTCGCTCCGCGCGAAGCGAAGGATCTCGCTGCGCGACCGGCCCGCGGCTCGGGCAAAGGCCCTCGACCGCGGGCCTGATCCTTCGCTTCGCGC
>JBOGJK010000852.1:0-7125 GCA_050745345.1 Thermoanaerobaculia bacterium | reverse complement strand
GTCCAGGAAGTCGAGTTGGTCAACTCGCTCGCCGGCGCAGTCGCTGCATGTGCCGAAGCAGTCCATGCGCTGCCGAAGACCAGCGTAGCGGAAACGAATTCCAACACCCAGACGATTCGAGCGACCAGAGGCTGGACTTGGCGTTCATGGGGCGACGAGATCCAAATCGACGTTCGAGGCACTGAAAGCGGTGCGAGCATCATACGGATCTCAAGCAGACCCCGTCTTCGCACCACCCTAGTAGACTGGGGCAGCAATTTGCGGAATGTGACAACGATTCGAGATTTGCTCGTGGGAAAAGGCGCACGGCCGATTTCGGCGGAACAGCACACATGACGCCGAACCCGCGGCTGCAGCGGACGCCTGCGGCGCCGCTGAGCCGCCAGCCGTTCGGCGTCACGAAGCTGCAGCTGCGCGTTATCGTAGCCACCCTCGTGTTGCTTCTCGGCTCGACGGTGATCGCCGGGCCGGCCGAATCCCGCCTCCGACTCTTCTTTCCCGAGATCAAGCTCGACCGCGAGGTAGGCGAGCGGATCCAGTCTCTGAGTGTCAGGATGACGTGCGGGCGATTTCGCGGAGTTCGCGTCATCCCGAAGGATTGGTCCGTCACGGTTGTCAGCCCCAGCTCCGAGCAAACCAGTCTCGAGACTGGGGCCGGTCACGGCTCCACTACCCTCTGGTCTCTGAACGAGCTGGACGGCTCGATCGTAGTGTCCGCCGAGGAAGCCTCCTGTTTCGGTATTTCTGCCACTGTCACGTCGACCAAGCGCCTGTATCAGTTCGACCGCTCTGAGCTCGCACTGAAACCGTGACGCCGAACACGCGCATGCACGGGACTCGCTCCCGCGCTTCGCTCGGTCGCTCGCCGGTGATGCGCAGCCCGCTAGGCCAATAAAAGAAGGAGAGCACCATGGTAGCGAAACTTTTTATGGTTGCAAGTGCGGGCATTCTCCTCACGCTGGGCGTAATCCATCTCGTCTATACATTCGGGGGGCCAAAGCTCACCCCCCGTGATCCCGCCCTTCAAGTCAGCATGAGCAGAATCTCGCCTGTCATCACAAAGCAAACAACGATGTGGCGAACTTGGGTTGGCCTTAATGCCAGCCACAGCATGGGGTTAATTCTGTTTGGCCTTATTTATGGCTTTCTAGCCATTGGACACAGCGAGCTTCTGTTCCAGTCGCCCTACTTGCTTCTTGTCGGGCTGGCAATGGTCGGCGGCTTTCTCGTGCTCTGCAAGGTTTACTGGTTCAGCATTCCTTTTACGGGCATCAGTATTGCGTTGGCCTGCTATGCCGCCAGTATTATTGTGTCGCGGGCCTAACAAGGCGCTCCAGGCGACGTCCTTGCCTTCGCTTCGCTCCGGGAAGGCGGCGGCTGAGCTTGGGCGTTAGGCGGCCCAAAGGCAGATTGGGCGTGAAGGTTCCTTCCCTACTCGCGGGAGTGAGCGGTGAGTACTTCGTTGCCGCCGGCCTCTCGCGCCGCGGCCATATCGCCTCGATCTCGCTTCGCAACACACGGGGGATTGATATCTTGGCGACGAATCAGGCTGCGGCTCGATCGATTACTATCCAGGTGAAGACAAACCAACTGGCCGAAACCACGTGGATGTTGAACGAGAAGGGCGAGGATTTCGGTTCAGCCTCTCACTACTACGCCTTCGTCATGCTCAAGGATCTAGGCGAGCGGCCCTCGTTCTACATCGTCGCCAGTGCGGATGTCGCTTCTTACATCACTACGACCCATCGCGAATGGCTCACCACGCCCGGCCGGCATGGCCAACAGCGGGTCGACTCTCCGGTGCGGAAGTTCGCCGATCCTTCAGGTCGATACCTGGAAAAGTGAGAACTCCTTGGTCTGTAAGCTGAACAGCCTGGGACATCGGTAACAGATTAGCCCGGGGGAATGGGTGATCGTTGGGAGGCCGTGTTTCCGGAACAGATGCAGAAAGACAGGGCGCGAGTCGCGGTACTTGGTCGACGGGAGCCCCTGGCAGGCGAGCAGGAAGCGGCTGTAGCCGTCGACGACGCTCAAGGCGTAGCAGTAGAGGCCGTCGCAGGTACGGAAGTGGCCCTTGAAGTCGACCGTCCAGATCTGGTTGGGTGCCCGCATCGGGGGCCGGCGGACATTCTGCTGCTTGGACTCTGAAAGGTCTCGAAGGGCCCGGTTGTTAGACTGAGTGCCATGGAAGCGGTCCTGACGCGGCGCGCCGCGAGGGTCGTCTGGCTCGGCCGGATCGGCTACGAGGAGGCCTGGGCGCTGCAGCGGGAGGCGGCCGGGGAGGTCCGCGCGGGCGGCCCTGAGACGCTGTTCCTGCTCGAGCACGAGTCCGTCTTCACGCTCGGGCGAAACGCGACGCGAGGCGACATCCTCTACACGCCCGAGCGCTGCCGGCAGCTCCGCATCGCGGTCGTCGAGAGCGACCGCGGGGGGAAGGTCACCTACCACGGGCCCGGGCAGCTCGTCGGCTACCCGGTCGTCAACCTCCACCCCGACCGGCGGGACGTCAAGCGCTACGTCACGGACCTGGAAGAGGTCCTGACCCGCACGCTCGCGGGCTTCGGGATCGCCGCCGCGCGTTCTCCTCGGAAGGAGCGCGTCTCCTCTCTCTGGGTGGGAAACGACAAGATCGCCGCCATCGGCATCCACATCTCGCGCTGGGTGACGACTCACGGCTTCGCGTTGAACGTGACCGACGAGCCCCTCGCGAACTTCTCCGGCATCGTCCCGTGCGGCATCGCCGACGGCGGCGTCACGACGATGGAGCGGCTGCTCCCCGGGGCGCCGGCGGTCGCGGAGGTCGCGCGAGAGGTCCCCGCGCACTTCGCGGAGGTCTTCGGCCGGGAGATAATCGCCGCGTGAGCAGCCTGCCGAGCCTGCCGTCTCCCGCCCCGCTTCGCCTGCGGAGGCCCGAGTGGCTGAAGGTGCGCGCCAACACGACCGGGGAGTACGAGCAGGTGCGCGCCATGATGCGGCGCCTGTCGCTGGTCACGGTCTGCGAAGAGGCGCGCTGCCCCAACATCCACGAGTGCTGGGCCCGCGAGCGCACGGCGACCTTCATGCTAATGGGGGATGTCTGCACGCGGCACTGCGGCTTCTGCGCGGTCGGCAAGGGGAAGCCGGGCGAGCTCGACCGGGAGGAGCCGGAGCGGGTGGCCGAGGCGGCGGCGGAGCTCTCTCTCTCGCACACCGTCGTCACGTCCGTCAACCGCGACGACCTCCAAGACGGCGGCGCGGCGCATTTCGCCGCGACGATCCGGGCGATCCGCCGCCGGCTCCCCGGTTGCACCGTCGAGGTGCTGATCCCGGATTTCTGCGGCGACCCCGAAGCCCTCGAGACGGTGCTCGCCGAGGAGCCGGAGATTCTCAACCACAACACCGAGACTGTCCCCCGCCTCTACCGCCGGGTGCGGCCGCAGGCGCGCTACGAGCGATCGCTCGAGCTTCTCGCCCGCGCCGACGCGCGGCGACACCGCATCGGCTCGCCGATGAAGACGAAGTCGGGCGTCATGGTCGGGTTGGGCGAGACGATGGAGGAGCTGCTGGCGACGCTTTCGGACCTGCGCGCCGCAGGGTGCGACATCGCGACCGTCGGCCAGTACCTGCAGCCCTACGAGAAACGGCTCCCGGTCGAGCGCTACTACACGCCCGGGGAGTTCGAGTGGATTCGGACCGAGGGAGAGGCCATGGGATTCGCGCGCGTCGAGTCGGGGCCGCTGGTGCGCTCGTCCTACCACGCGAAGCGGGCGCTGGAAGGGGCGCGCGAGAGTGGAGCCGTGAATCGTGAATCGTAAATCGTCAATCGTGGACCGGACTGAAGAGAAGCGACTGACGCGATTCCCGATTCACGATTTCCGATTCACGGCCTTCGGCCTTCTCCTGGGCTTCACGGCGACTCTTCATGCGCAGACACGCGGGGCGGAGCTGGCCCGCGAACAGAAGCCGGTCTACCCGGCGGCGCTGTCCAACGCGATCGCGCAGGGCAACGTGATCCTGATCGGCCGGATCGACAAGAACGGCACCGTCCAGGACGCGAAGGCCGTCTTCACGACGCACGAACAGTTCGTGGAGCCGACCCTGACGGCGGTCAAGGCGTGGGTCTTCCGCCCGGCCCTGAAGAACGGGCAGCCGATCGACATCGCGGCCAACATCGTCTTCCCCTTCCGGATCAAGGACGACCAGGGAAAGAACGCCGGCCGCGAGATCCCCAGCCCGGCGCTCTCGGAGCTCGCGATCTTCCCCGCCGACTTCTACGGAATGAAGAGCGCGCCGGAGGGCTTCCCGATCCGGCTGGGCGCGGACCCGAGGCTTCGCGTCGAAATCAAGATCGACCTGCCTCCGGTCGAGAACGCGCGGGATGTCACGATAATCGTCGAAGCCGTTTCCCCCACGGGACGGCACGTCCCGGTCTACGAGGACAAATCCAAGGTGCCGGCCAAGGGCCCGCACACCATGCACATCTTCAGCGTTGCGGTCGGAAAAGACTGGGAGGAGGGCATCTGGATGCTCCGTTTCCAGGCGGACAAGCGCAACGCCGGCACGGGGCAGTTCTGGCTCGCCCGCGACCCGGACCGGTTCGACTTCGCGGCCGCGCTGAAGAAGAAGTAAGTTTCCGCTGTCCGCTCCGAGCCCGATCCGCGTCGGAACCGCCGGCTGGTCCTACGAGGACTGGCGGGGAATCGTGTACCCCCAGAGAGAGCCCCGCGGCTTCGACCGGCTGGGGGCGATGGCGGCGCTCTTCGACACCAACGAGATCAACTCCACTTTCTACCGCATCCCCGACGCGCGGCAGACCGCCGGCTGGGCGCGCCGCGTCGGCGGCAATCCTCGTTTCGCCTTCACGGCCAAGCTCTACCGAGGCTTCACGCACGAGCGCGAGGCGGGAGCGGCGGAGGAAAAGGCCTTCCGGGAGGCGATGGAGCCGCTCGCCCGCAACGGCCGTCTCGGATGCGTCCTCGTGCAGTTTCCCTTCTCCTTCCACAATACGGCTGAGGCGCGCGGGGCGCTCGAACGCACGCTCGACCGCTTTACGCCGCTGGCGCTCGCCGTCGAGTTCCGGCATTCCTCCTGGGACCGAGAAGAGGTCGCCCGAATGCTCGCGGACCGCGGTGCGGCCTTCGTCAACATCGACCAGCCCCGCCTGCAGGGCAACCTCGGCCCCACCAACCTCGTCACGGCGCCGATCGCCTATTACCGCTTCCACGGGCGAAATGCGGAGAAGTGGTTCGGCGAGACTTCGAACGAAGAGCGCTACAACTACCTGTACCGGGACACCGAACTGGAGCCCTGGATCGCACGAATCCGCGAGGGAACGCGGAAGGCCACGGCAAAGGGGGGCGTCTACGTGATCCTCAACAACCACTTCCGCGGCCAGGCCGTGACCAACGCGCTCATGCTGCAGAAGGCGCTGACGGGGGACTCCCGCAACGTGCCCGAGACACTGCTCGAATCCTACCCGCAGCTTTCGGGCGTGGCAGCCGCCGGCGACGAACCCGGGCAGCGCCGCCTCTTCTGACCGGGGTCAACCGTGCACTCCTGCACTCCTGCGGTCAGAAGTACAAGAGCTCACGGTTGACCCCTGAGGCGGCTCGGCGAAGTCCCGAATGTCCCTGAACGGCATGTCGCGGTCGGTGAAGTCGGGGCGGTAGTAGCGGTTGGCGGTCTCGAGCTCCTGCTGGAAGCCCTGCTCGAAGCCGTTGCTCTCGAGGGCGCCGAGCGCTTCCTCCCACTCGGCGGCGGTGATCGAGCGGTCAAGCGCGGCGTACCGGGCGTCTCCGGCCGCCCGGTGGATCGGGTAGTACTGCGCCATGAGCGAGATCGCGACACGGGGCGAGAGCGCCTCGGCGATCCAGGCGAGCGATTCCGCGACACCGGCCACACCGTTGGGCAGAACGAGCACGCGGACGAGCAGGCCGCTCTTCAAGAGTCCGTCCTCCCCGAAGACGAGGCGCGCCCCCTTCTGCCGGTACATTTCGATCAACGCCTCGCGGGCGCGCTCGGCGTAGTCGGGCACCTTCGAGTAGAGCCACCCCGCCCGGGAGTCCGCGTACTTGAAGTCCGGAAGGTACACGTCCACGATCCCTTCGAGCAGCCGCAGCACCTCGACCGAGTCGTAGGCGTTGGTGTTGTAGACGATCGGGAGGCGCAGCCCCTCGCGGGCCGCAAGCAGGACCGCCCGCGCCATCTGCGGGGCGTAGTGCGTCGGCGAGACGAAGCCGATGTTGTGGCAGCCGCGGCGCTGCAGCTCCAGCATCATCTCCGCCAGGCGCTCGACCGGCACGGCGTTGCCGCGCTGGCCGGCGTAGTCCTGGCTGATCTGGAAGTTCTGACAGTAGACACAGCGCAGGTTGCAGTTGCCGAAGAAGATGTTGCCGGCGCCGCGCGTGCCCGAGAGCGCGGGCTCCTCCCCGAAGTGCGGCGTAAAAGAGGACACGACCGGATCGGCTCCGGAGGCGCAGGAGGCGAGCACCCCGGCCAGCCGGTCGTTGCCGCAGTTGCGCGGGCAGACCGTGCAGGCCGACAGCATCGAATAGAGGCGCTCGACGCGCTGCTCGAGCTCGCCCGATTCGAGCAGGGCGAGATAACCCGGCGCTACTTCCACGGCGTGAGGATAACCGGAGTCGCCGCCCGCAGCGCCCGGATCCAGAAGCCCCACCACCTTTGTGCACGGCGCCCTCGAGCATCCTGCCGGTCCGACGAGCAAAGTTCTGTCAGCCTGGCGCTACCGGGGTGACGCTGCTGGTCAGGCAGAGACGAGGCGCTGCCGCGTCGTCGGCTGCTCGACATCGGCTGCGAGTGCTTCTAGCCAGAGTCGGAGCCGCAGATTCACTTTCTTCCATCCCGGCGCTTCGCCTCGTCGGCCACTTACCTCAATCGAGACAGCCACATCGGAAACCGGATCGCCCCGTGGCCAGCGCGCCGCCGCCGCCGGTCTGCCGGCGCACGCCTGCGTGATCCAGCGGTCATAGGACGCGCCGAGCCGGGCAGGGCTTTTGCACTTCCTTCTTGCACCTTCTTCTGGTGTTCGGGTGCAAAGGCCATGAGAGTCCGGACCGCGGTCGCCCTCCTTCTGATCCTCCCAGCGGGACTCACCGGTTGCGCAACGACGAGAGGCAATTGGCCCGG
>JBOGJK010000851.1:0-5135 GCA_050745345.1 Thermoanaerobaculia bacterium | reverse complement strand
GGCATACAGGGATCAAACGAGCGGATCACCCGCTGGATGTCGATCCCCTTGAAGTCGGAGGCGTCCTTGAAATTCTCCAGGATCGGCGTGTTCAGCACGGCCTGCTCATAGGCTCCGGGGTTGCCCCACGGGTCCTGCGGGGAGGCGTTCCAGGTGGAGGGGGTCAGAATCTGGTAGTTCTTGATCTTCCCTCCGTCTAACTCGACGTGATGCGTCAAGTACCCGCGGCCCGCTTCCCAGAACCCCACGCCGATGCGGTGGCCTTTCGGAATCTGATAAGGAGTGTGGACCTTGGTTTCTCCCTTCTTCAAAAGCTCGAAGCCCTTGTTCAGATTGTTCAAGGCGATCAGCGCCATCCAGGGAATGCAATAGGCGCGAGCCCGATTGCGCTCGATGGTGTTCAACACGGCCGGGACTTTCCACTCCAGCTCCATCGCCGGCAAAAGGTGCCCCGGCACGCGCATCTTGAGGGAGTGTCCCGTCGCCTCGATGTAGGGGTTCCCGGGCATCTTCTGCGCGATCGCCGTGAACCAGATCCGCGAGTAGCACCCCGCTTCCATGACGTTTCGATCCCAGCGGGGCGAGGTCGCCCAGGAGTATTTCTCCTTCCAAGTGCGCGCCGTAGGTTTGGGAATCGTGCGCTTGTTCCAAGGGTGGTAGGGAGAGAGCGGAGCGCCCGTGGGGTCTTTGGGAAACGGCACCTCGCCCGGCTGCCAATCCTCGTAAAACGAGTGGGGGACGAATTCCTCGACTCCCAGGTTGATCTCCTGCAGCTTGGTCGTCCGCAGCTCTCCATTGACGATCGCGCCGGGCGTTGCCCAACGCCTCTCTCCCCAAACACTCGCGCTCTCGTACTTGGCGTCATAGACCTCTGGATCGTCAAAGATGCCGGGACCGAGCTGGCTGTTCGGGCGGCGGCCGACCTCGGCGTAGCGCGGCTCGACTTCCAGCAGAAAATCAAAGACGTCGTCCCAGATCGCGACGGCCCGCTTGGCGTAGTCGTACAGGGTGAGCAAGCGCCTGTAGTAGTCGTTGAAGCTCGTGAAATTGATGGTCGTCATGCACCCGCCGGGCAAAAGTGTGGAGGGGTGCGGGTACTTGCCATACATCAGGCAGCACATCTCGCGCGCGAGCCGCGTGATCTGGAAGGCCTCCCGATAGAGCGACCCGGTCAGGGGATTCAAGGCGGCCAGGATCTCGCCGATCGTCGTGAAGCGGTGGACGGCCTGGCCGGGCGCCTTCGCGTCGCGGGCCCTGGCCAAGATCTCGGGATTGGTCGCCGCAAAGGCCTGCTCGGAGTAATCGGGTCCGGCCAGGAGGAAGAGGTGCAGCGGATGATCGTACAGAAACTCGGCGGTCTCCCCCAGGTTCCGCACGACGATTCCAAGCGGCGGCGGCACCACCGGAAAGGTCATCTCCAGGGCGAGCGAGGAGCAGGTCGAGTGCACCGCCCCGCAAACGCCGCAGGCTCGTGAAGAGATGTCGATCGCGTCCCGCGGGTCTCGCCCCTTCAAGATGATCTCGTAACCACGGAAGAGGGTCGCGTAAGAGTGGGCCTCGACGATCCGCCGGTTGTCGAGGTCGCAGCGGGTGTGGAAGCCGAGGGCGCCCGCCACGCGCGTCACCGGGTCGATCGTGAAGTCCGTGACCCCGGCGGGCTGCGCGACGGCGGGGCCATTGCCGATGCCGCTGCCGATCTCGGGCGGATCCCAGGGGTCCCCCGTATCGCTCTTCAGGTAGGGCTTCCCCTTTTCGTCGAACTCGATCGGAAGATTGCGGAAACACATAGATTTCCCCTAGGAGATAAGCCCCAGCGCTTTCGCCGCGCCGGGCAGATTCTTTGAAACCCCGCCCAGGTGCTTCCCGACCGCGCTCAACCCGTCTGCGACGTTCTTCAGGGTCGTCGAGACGCCCCCGATCCCCTTCGCCAGGGGGCTCGTTTCGACCTCGATCGCACGCACACCATAGGCAATTTTTTCGAGGCTCCGGCGAATGCCGACGAGCGCCTTCTCGATCTTGGCGAGCGCCCATGCGAGGAAGGCGAGAAGAACGAGGAAGAGGAGGGCGGTCGCTACCGTCCAGAAGACCATCACGCCTCCTTCGGGGCGACCGACCCGAGCGTCCCCGCGATCGTTTCGGCCGTCGAGTCGATCTCACCCGCGACGGAGAGCAAGACCGGGGCAAGGGTCAAGACCGCGCCCAGATTCTTGATGGAGGACGTATGGTTCGCGATCCCCTCGGCGGATGGCACGGTGCGGCGGGCGAGCTGCAGGATCTGGCCGCAAGTGCGGACGACTCGAGCAAGACGCGCTGCGGCCACGAGCGTCAGCAGGAGCGCGAGCGCCAGCGAAACCCACCAGATTGTCTCGACGGTCGGATCCACCAGTACCTCCTAGGCCGCGCTTGAGCGGAACCGCTTCGCGATACTCGCTAAGGCTACGTCGGCGCGGATCAGCCGAGCGTAGATCGAGGCGAGCCCACCGGAGAGCTGTGCCAGCGCTCCATTGACCTTTTCGAGCGTTTCCCCAAGCGGCCGCGTATCGGCTTCGACGCGCGCTAAGGCGTCCCGGATCTGCCGGATTCCCTTCGCGGTCGCCGACAGCCTCCCGGCGATCAGGATCAATCCGACCGCGAGAACCGCGACTAGGATCCCGAGATAAACGAGCGTCGCGACCAGAACTGGCGGCATAGCTATTGGCGCCCCCCCGCCAGACCGGCGAGCTTCGCGTCGATCGCTCCCGCGCCGGCCGCGATGCCTTTGGCCGTCGTCAGGATCTCGCCTGCGACGGCGTTGGTCTTCTGGAGCATCCAGATGGAGACCGTGTTGGCGGCGATTCGCTTGCCGACCTCCCAGATCTCGTTGGCCCGCCGGTCGATTGACTTCGCGGCGGCAATGATGATGAGAAGGAGAACGGCCACGATCAGCACCACCACGGCGCCGATCGCCCAGGAGATCTGCCAGAGAGTCATGTTGTCCATGAGACCCTCACCTCCTAACGCGACTTTTGCACTGCCTCATAGGCTTTCAAGAAGAGGCGTTCTAAGATCGGCGGCTTTCCCTGCGCGGCAGCCCAGCCCGACGGAACGTCCTTTTCCCAGCGGATCGAGCGATTCTTGTCGCGCTGCGTCATCTCCCGAAGCGGCTTGACGATGGCGCCGACGAGTTTCTTCGCCAAGAGAGTCGAGATCTCAGCGCCGGGCGGCGTCGCATACATCGGCGAGAACTTGTCGGGGAACCCCGGCATCGTGCAGCCGATGCAGACGCCTCCCATCTGCATGCACCCGCCCACGCCGTTGACGGCGCCGCGTGCGGCCATGTTGCAGTTGACGACGGGTCCCCAGCACCCGACCTCGACTAGGCACTCCTTGTCGCCGTACTCCTTGGCGAAAATGCCTTCCTCGAAGTAGCCGGCGCGCGGGCAGCCGCGGTGGACCGTCTCCCCGTAGAGCCAGGCGGGCCGGCCCAGCTCGTCAAACTCCGGCAGAGGCGCCGTTCCCTGGAGGAAGAAGAGAACCGCTGCGACGGTCTCGTTGAAGTTGTCACCGATCGGCGCGCACCCGGGGATGTTCACGATGGGCAGGCCGAAGGCGCTCCGGTAGTCCTTCCCGAGATAGTCCATCAGGCCCATCGCGCCGGTGGCGTTCCCATAAGCGGCGGGGATCCCCCCCCAGGTCGCGCAGGTTCCGATGGCGATGAAAGCGGCCGCGCCCGGGGCAAGACGGTCAATCCATTCGACCGTCGTGATCGGGCGACCGTTCTCCTCGCCGATCGCGATCCAGAAGCCGTCGCCGGCCAGCTTTTCGTTCGGGACCGAGCCCTCCATCACGCAGACGTAGGGGGCGTCGAGCTGTCCCCTCCAGGCCTTTCGGAGGGTCTCCAGGTATTCCTGACCCGACTCGATCGAAAGCGCGGTGTGCGAGACGACTAGCCTAGGAAGGCCCGGCACGTCTCCAGTCATCAGGTTCTCAAGTGGAGGCGTCGTCGCGCCGAGGACCGAGATCGAACAGCCGTCGCAGGAGGCGCCGGCCAGCCAGATGACGTAGACCTTCTCAAGCGGCCCGAGGTTTGGGCCGGGAATGCCCTTATAGGCTTCCCAGGGCGGCATGCTTTCAGGAATGTGACCCCCCACAGAGGTCGGCTGACTAGAAGGCAGGCTGGGCAACATCTCCATCCTTGCACCCCCTCCGATCGGCGTCATCGCGGCTCCCCGGCCCGGTCCGGGTCAAGGGGCAGGAAATCTGATTTGCATTCTTTGCCTATGGAGGAAGAACGTCAAGGACGCTTCGATTTTTCGAACCGTCTGAAGACCGCCGTAGCTGCGCCCCGGCTACACCGGATAGGGCTCCTTGATGAACCGCTCGGGACTCTTCAGGAACTGGTCGCGCGTCTTTTCAGACTCGAAGAAGAAGCGGCGGGGCCAGGTCTCGATCTTCCCGTCCTTCTTCCGGACCTGCACCTTGCGGTCCGCGGTGAGGCGAGTATGGATCTTATTCACGCGGTTGCCGCTGACCGGGTCCGTGGCCCAGACATACTTGTCGGGGTCTTGCTTGATTAAGTCGAGCTCCTTCAAGCTGCAGAGTGAGACTTTCTCCCCCTCGAAGGTCGCCGGGACGGAGTCCTTCCGGTCGAACGTGTAGTCGTCGCAGACGACGCACATGACCTGGTCTGTGGGCGACTCCTTTGGCTCCGGATTCGTCTGACCAAGGAGGGCGCCGCCAAAAAGTGCTAGGGATCCTAGAGAAGCTCGGATCTTCATGGGGTCTCCAGCGCCAGCGCCTTCGCGGGCGCCGCGCGACGCCGCTTCCAGGAACGCGCCGCCACCACCAGAAGACCCGCAGCGGCGAAGCCTCCCTCCATCAGGGCGGCCCCGTAGATCGGCGAAGCCTCAAGCCCCGGCAGGATCGGGGAGTTGCGAACCGCGACATACTTGGCTGGGGCGCACCGGCTTCCCTTGCACTCCCAGGAATCGCAGTCCATGGGTTTGGGCGCGGCGGCGAGCGAGACGGATACGGCAGCGAGAGCCAGAAGTCCGGAGAGCAGAGGGACTCTTTTCATGGCCTCTCCTCTTTCTTCATCTTATGCTTCCGCGTGCTAGGTTTGTCAACATGAATGCGCCGGCCCGGCTGAGTTGGAG
>JBOGJK010000850.1:0-2504 GCA_050745345.1 Thermoanaerobaculia bacterium | reverse complement strand
GTGTACATGGGCCTGGGCGAAGCGATGATGGAGGAGATGGCGTACCGGACGGACGCCAACGGCAACGTCGTCCACAAGTTCCCCTCGCTGCTCGAGTACAAGAGCCCGACGACCGTGGAGATGCCGGAGGTCGAGACGTACCTGGTCGAGGACCCGGACCGCAATGGGCCGTTCGGCGCCAAGGAAGCGGGGCAGGGGCCGCTGCTGCCGATCCCGCCAGCCCTGGCCAACGCCGTCTACGACGCCGTCGGCGTGCGCATCGACGAGATCCCCGTCACACCGGAGAAGGTCCACCGCGCCCTCAAGGCGAAGGCGCAGGGAAAGCTCCCGCGCTTCGGCCCGACGGGCTTTCCCGAAGTGCCCTACCCGGAACCGATCCACGTGCCCACACCGGCCGAGGGGGGCGACGGGCGCGCGGTGGACGCGGCGGTGACGGGAGCGGGAGGAGTGCGGTGACTGCGGCGGCAGAATCGCCCTCACCCCGGCCCTCTCCCGGGGGGAGAGGGGGAGGAGCGCCATGATGCGCCTTCCTCGATTCCGCTACTTCGCGCCGATTTCGGTGAAGGAAGCGGTGCGCATCAGGGCGGACGCCGGGCCGGACGCCGCCTTCGTGGCGGGCGGGACCGACCTCTATCCCAACATGAAGCGCCGCCAGCAGACGCCGAAGGTCGTCATCGGTCTGTCGCGCATCCCGGCGCTCGCGCGGCTCTCCGCGGGAGCCGGGGGGGCGGTGCTCGGCGCCGCCGTCCCCCTCTCGCGCATCGAGCGCCACCGCCGGATCCGCCGCGACTACCCGGGCCTGGTCCACGCGGTTTCCGAGATCTCGACCCCGCCCCTGCGCAACATGGGGACACTCGGGGGCAACGTCCTGCTCGACACGCGCTGCAACTACTACGACCAGAACTACGAGTGGCGGCAGGCGATCGACTTCTGCATGAAGAAGGACGGCGCGGTCTGCTGGGTGGCGCCCGGCTCGCCGCGCTGCCTCGCCGTGCAGTCTGCCGACACGGTCCCGGTGCTCATCGCGCTCGGGGCCCGCGCGGTCCTCGTCTCTTCCGGCGGGGAGCGGGAAGTCGCGCTCGAGGAGCTCTATCGCAACGATGGAATCCACTACCTGACCAAGCGGCCGGAAGAGCTCTTGACGCGGATCCAGCTTCCGGCGCCCGACGGCTGGCGCGCCTCCTACCGGAAGCTCCGGCGGCGCGGCGCGTTCGACTTCCCGGTCCTCTCGGTGGGCGCCGCGGTGCGCCGCGAGGGAGACCGCGTCATGGAGGCGCGCCTGGTGCTGGGGGGTGTGGCCTCCGCGCCGCTGCGGCTCACCGGCGCCGAGCAGCGCCTGGCGGGCCGGCCCCTCGACGCCGATGCGATCGCCGACGCCGCCCGGGCCGCCGCAGGCCCCGCGAAGCCCATGGACAACACCGACTTCTCCTTCCTCTGGCGCAAGGAAATGGTCGGCAAGTACGTCGCCGGGGCCCTTCGAGACCTCGTGTAGACGGCTGACGGGCCGGCGTTTCGGGCGGCCCCGGCCCGGGCGTTCGGCGGGGCCGGGCCGGCCCTCGGCGACATTTGCCTTTCCGCGAGCCTTGCCGTAGACTGCGGGCCTTCTCGTATCGCTCGCCTTCCCTGCACGCATCCGTGCCGTCCGAAGTCCGACGAAACCGACGGGAAGCCGGCCAGGCCGATCGGCGCGGCGGAGCCGGAAAGGAGACGCCGGATTAGGACTCTGTTTCGATGAAGCTGTACGTCGGCAACCTTCCCTACAACACCACGGAGGAGGACCTTCGCAATCTCTTCTCCCAGTACGGCAACGTGGAAAGCGTCGCCGTGGTGACGGACCGCGACACCGGCCGCTCCCGGGGCTTCGGCTTCGTGGAGTTCGCGGACGACAACGAGGCGCGCAACGCCATCACCGGCCTCTCCGGGCAGGAGTACGGCGGCCGCGCGCTGACCGTCAACGAGGCCCGTCCCAAGACGGGCGGCGGCGGCGGCGGGCGCGGCGGATACGGCGGCCGGCCGCGCTACTGAGCCGCAACCCTTCCGCGAGAACCGGGGGCCTTCGGGCCCCCTTTCTTTTTGCGCCGCGGGGCCCCTTCTGATTTGATCGGCCGGGGGGCACCCATCATGGCGGAGAAGAAGGCACGGAAAGATTCGGAGGCGGCGCAGACTCCGGCGCCGATCGGCGAGTTCGTCAGCGACATCCAGGAGCTGCGCCGGCGAGCCCGAAGGCACATCCAAGACGGGGCGGTCACGCAGGGGTATCTCGCGGATCGCAAGAAGGTGATCTCGATCTTGAACGAGGCGCTCGCGACAGAGATCGTCTGCGTCCTGCGCTACAAGCGCCATTACTTCATGGCGACGGGCATCCACGCCAACGCCGTCGCGGCGGAGTTCCTGCAACACGCCAACGACGAGCAGGGGCACGCGGACCGGATCGCCCAGCGGATCACCCAGCTCCACGGCGAGCCGGACTTCTCCCCCGAGGGGCTTGCGACACGCAGCCACTC
>JBOGJK010000849.1:0-3573 GCA_050745345.1 Thermoanaerobaculia bacterium | reverse complement strand
CTCGGTCAACGTGACCGTGACGCAGCCCTCTGCCGCCGGGGACCTGCGCCTCTTCCCGAGCGGGGCTCCCCTGCCCCTGGCCTCCACGATCAACTACAGCGGCGGCCAGACCCGGGCCAACAACGCGACTGCGACTCTCGGGGCCTCGGGGAGCCTGTCGGTCAAGTGCGACCAGTCCTCCGGGACCGTGCAACTGATCCTCGACGTCAACGGCTACTTCCAGTGACAAATGGAGCCGTCGCGCCGGTTTGCTTGACCCGGGGCGGGGCAGCTAGGCACCTTCGTGCTATTCGCCCGGGTCGCCGGCGCGGGGTAGGCTGCGCCCAGTTTCGAGGTAATGGGCGATGGCTGAGGGCGCTGGGTCTTCCCTATCGCGCTCCCGGACGGAGCGGTACGGAGAGGTTGTCACTGCAGCCGCTGAGCGTTTGAAAGGCCCCGGGTTGCGCCTTTCGCAAGACGGGGGCCTCTCCGGCAAGGCCCCTGGAGCAAGGCCCCGATGAGAGACGCGATCCCCGGCGGTCGGATCGGGTGGTTCCCTCGGTGGCGGCCCGTCTTCCTTCTCCTCGCGATTCTCGGAGTTCTTCTCTCGGCCGGCGCCGCGTTTGCTCAGGGCGTCGGCGACGCCGCGCGCCAGCAGATCCAGGCGCTGCTCGCCGAGAAGGAGTCGCGCACGCCCGTACAACGCAAGATCGACTCCAAGCTGCTCTACGCGATCAAGCAGAGCCGCGGGCTCGATGCCGCGCCGGGCGTCCCGGCGCTCCAGACCGGAATCGTGGTCGACAGCGCCTCCGCGACCGAGGTGAGCCTGATCGCCTTCGTCAGCGACGCGCTCCTGGAGAGGCTCCGGAAGCTCGGCGCCGAGATCCTCGGCGTGCACCGGTCGGCGCGGAGCATCCGGGCGCGGGTGCCCCTTTCCGCCCTCGAGACAATCGCGGGCGATCCGTCGGTGGTCTTCATCCAGCCCAAGGAGCAGTTCATCGTCTGGGGCGCCGACACGCCCCGGAAGGTCACTGCCGCCGGCGACAGGAACGGGGCCGCCGGCGCGCGCGTCTCGGGGAAGCCACCGCCGGGTTCGGACGCTCGCTCGGCGAGCACGCGGTCCCGCCTCTCCGCGGCGCTCTCGGGCAAGCCGTTGGACACCGACGTGATCAACGTCTCGGAAGGGGACGTCACGCACCGGGCGAACCTGGCACGCTCGGATTTCGGCGTGTCGGGCGCGGGAATCAAGGTCGGCGTCCTCTCTGACGGCGTGGATTCGCTCGCGGCCCTCCAGGCCTCGGGCGACCTGCCTCCGGTCGTGACGGTCCTGCCCGGGCAGGCCGGCTCTGGCAACGAAGGCGCGGCGATGCTCGAGATCGTGCACGACCTCGCCCCCAACGCCCAGCTCTACTTCTCGACGGCCGGCGGCAGCGCCGCGCAATTCGCCCAGAACATCCTGGACCTGCGGGCGGCCGGGTGCGACGTCATCGTCGACGACGTCCGCTTCTTCACGGAGACCCCGTTCCAGAAGGGGCAGTCCCCGAGCGTCGTCTCGACGACCAACGGCGGTCTCGTGATCGAGGCCGTCAATACGGTGACCGCCGACGGCGCCCTCTACTTCGCCTCGGCGGGCAACGCCGGCAACAAGAACGACGGCCAATCGGGCACCTGGGAAGGGGACTTCGCCGACGGAGGCGCGGTGGGAGCGCCGATTCCGGGGACGGGCAACTACCACGACTTCGATCCGGGAGCCCCCGTCGCGACCTTCGACATGATCACGGCCGCGGGAACCCCCGCACGGCCGGCGAACCTCTTCTGGTCGGACCCCCTGGGCGGGTCGGCGAACGACTACGACCTCTTCGAGCTGAACGCGGCGGGATCGGCCGTCGTCGCCGCCTCCACGAACACTCAGAGCGGGACCCAGGACCCGTATGAGGAGCTCGGAGTGCCGGCGGCGATGGGGGATCGCCTGGTCATCGTGAAGCGCACCGGCGCGGCGAACCGGTTCGTGCATCTAGGCACCAACCGCGGTCGCCTCGCTCTCTCGACGGAGGGGGAGACACGGGGCCACAACTGCTCGCCCGGCTCGACCGCCTTCGGCGTCGCGGCCACACCCGCCATCGGCCCATACCCCTCTCCCTTCAGCTCGACGGACGTGGTCGAGACCTTCAGCTCCGACGGGCCGAGACAGTATTTCTACAACGCCAACAGCACGGCGATCACGCCGGGCAACTTCTCCTCGACGGGCGGGCAGATCCTTCAGAAACCCGACGTGACCGCGGCGGACGGCGTCAGTTGCGCGGCCCCCGGCTTCAACCCCTTCTTCGGCACCTCGGCCGCCGCGCCGCACGCCGCAGCGATCGCGGCGCTGGTCAAGTCGTCGGGGGGAAGCGTCACGGCGGCGGATGTCAAGGCGGCGCTCTTTGCGAGCGCGATCGACATCGAGGCCCCGGGTGTAGACCGCGACAGCGGCGTCGGAATCCTGGACGCCCGGGCCGCCGTCCAGTCCGCCGGAACGGAAGCCTTTCTCTTCGACGGAACGAAGACCGCAACCGAGGCGAGCGGCAACGGAAACGCGATCCTGGAGCCGGGGGAGTGCGGCTCGCTGACCGTCCAGCTGACCAACGGCAACGCGACGATCGCCGCGACCTCGATCTCGGCGACGCTGACGACCTCCACGCCGGGCGTCACGGTCTTCTCGGGGACCTCCTCGTATCCGAACCTCGCGGGCGGGGCGAGCGCCGTCAACGCCGTTCCCTTCACCTTCGGCATGGCGAACACGGTCGCCTGCCCTCTCGAGATCGACTTCACGCTGACGGTGACCTTCACCGGGGGCACGAGCCCTCAGGTGATCGACTTCACCCTCAGCGCGGGCACTCCGCCCTGGACGGTTACGACCACGCTCGACGGGACCGCGCCGCCGGTCGTTTCGGGCATTCCCGCGACCACGGGGTCGCAGACCGGAGTCGTTGCGGTCTTCGGGTCCGCGAGCTCCTGCGCGGTCCCCAAGGCCTTTCCGGGATTCGGCGATTTCGCCGGTCACCAGTACGACGCCTACACCTTCTCCAACTGCTCCGCCGCGACGGTGTGCGTGACGGTGACGCTCAAGTACAACTCGGGCGGCACCTTCCCTGCCTTCCTTTCCGCCACCGCTTACAGTCCATCCTTCACGGCGGCCAATCCCTCAACGAACTACCTCGGCAATCCGGACGTTGTCACGACCGGGTCCCGGAGCTTCTCCGTCAACGTGCCGGGGAGCTCGACGTTGGTCGTCGTCGTCAGCGACACCATCCCCCCCAACGGCGTCGGAGCGAACTACACCCTCACGGTCGACGGTGTTTGCGTGCCGTGCACGGCGTACACGGGGCCGGGCACCTGCCCCGGAGGGCCGACCGCCACGCCAACGTCCACGCCGACCGCGACGCGGACGCCGACGCGGACTCCGACGTTCACGGCGACGGTGCCGGGCCCCACGGCGACCTTCACGCCGACGCGGACTCCGACGTTCACGGCCACGGCGACGCGGACACCGACGCGGACCCCGACGTTCACCGCAACGCAGACTCCGACGTTCACCGCGACGGCGACGAGGAC
>JBOGJK010000848.1:0-1599 GCA_050745345.1 Thermoanaerobaculia bacterium | reverse complement strand
GTCACCGACGGAGGCGCCGCCTGCTCCTGCCTGGCGGAGGCGACCGAAGCCGCCGCCAGCAAAAGAACCGAAAGCGAGCGCAAGAAGGCAGGTGTGGTCACGGGAGCCTCCGGTGTCTGCGGATTCTAACTCCTCGGCGCGCCGCCCAAGCCCTCTAAGCCGAAGCTAATCCGCCGTCCAGATCGGCGCCGGGCCCTTGCGGCCGGCCCGCCTGCGCCCGGGGAGCCGGAATGGGCGAGGTGCAGCAGAAATCAGTGCAGGCGTCGTAGAGCGTGCGGCGCTGGACTGGGTAGTAGCCGGCGTCCGCGATGATGCGGCGCATCTCGTCCTGCGTCAGGCGGTTGCGCGCGCCCGCGGCGTAGACGACGTTCTCCTCGATCATGATCGAGCCCAGGTCGTCCGCTCCGAAGGACAGGGACACCTGGCCGATCTTCGAGCCCTGCGTGACCCAGGAGCCCTGCACGTGGCGGATGTTGTCGAGGAAGAGGCGGGAAACGGCCAGCGTCTTCAAGTATTCGAATCCCCCCGCCTCCTCGACCTTGCCGTCGAGGACGGTGTTCTCCTTCTGGAACGTCCAGGGGATCCAGGCCGTGAACCCGCCCGTGCGGTCCTGGAGGCTCCGGACGACGTCGAAGTGCTCGACGCGCTCTGCATGCGTCTCCCCCACGCCGAACATCATCGTCGCCGTCGTCCGCATGCCCAGGCGGTGCGCCGTTTCGTGCACGTCGACCCACTTTTCGGTCGGTGCCTTCGTCAGCGACCAGATGCGCTTGCGGACCGAGTCTTCGAGGATCTCGGCGCCCCCGCCGGGGATCGACTGGAGGCCGGCATCGCGCAGCTTCGCGATGACGTCGCGCATGGGCCACTTCGTGACCTTCTGCAGAAAGTAGATCTCCGGAGCCGACAGGGCATGGAGGTGGATGGTCGGGAAGGTCGTCCGGATGAACCGGAACATGTCCTCGTAGAAGGAGAACGGCAGCTCTCCGTCCACTCCCCCCTGCAGCAGGATTCCCGTGCCGCCCAGGTCGATCGTCTCCTGGATCTTCTGGCCGATCTGGTCGAACGACAGGACGTAGGCCTCGGGATCCTTCGACGAGGGCCGGTAGAACGCGCAGAACTGGCACCTGTAGACGCAGACGTTCGTGTAGTTGATGTTGCGGTCGACGATGTACGTCGCGACGCTGGGATCGTTCTTCCGATCCCGAACCTGCGACGCCGCCGCGCCGAGCTCGAGCAGGTTGCCCTCCTCGAGCAGCGCCACCGCGTCGGCCGGGGACAGGCGTTCGCCGGAAAGCGTGCGGTCCAGGATGTCGCGTGTTCGAGTCATTGCCAGCACGATTCTAGCGCCCCCCCCTCACCCTCACCCTCGGGGACTCTTTCAAAGGAACTCCAGCGGCCGCGCCTCTGGTATCAATCCGTCCTCGGCGGCCATTCGATAGAAGAGGGAAAGCCCCTCCACGTCGCCCTCGTCGAGCTCGTAGTGCAGGGCGTGGCGCAGGTAGTCCTCGACGACCGGCTCGGAGAGGCCGGTCTTCGCGGCCTCTTCGGCCACGAGGCTCGCGAAGTGCGCGCGGCCGGCCTCGTAGGATCGGCGCAGCA
>JBOGJK010000847.1:0-3185 GCA_050745345.1 Thermoanaerobaculia bacterium | reverse complement strand
CCTGGTGACCGAACGTGCGCGCGTGGGTGCGCCCGTGGAAGACAGAAAGTGATCCTGCTTCTTCTCGCCGCCCTGGCCGCGGTCCCGGCGGGCCCGGCCGACTGCCCCGTCCGGCTCACCGACGTCGCGGCACAGGCGGGGATCCGCTTCGTTCACGACCGGGGCTCCACGCCCGAGCACCACCTGCCGGAGATGGTCGGCGCGGGGCTCTCCTGGCTCGACTACGACAACGACGGGTGGATGGACCTCTACGTCGTCCAATCGGGCCCCTTCCCGGAGACGGGAAGCCCGCGCGCCCGCGACCGCCTCTACCGAAACCGCGGCGACGGCACCTTCGCCGACGTGACGGCGAAGGCGGGGCTGGAGGACACGGCCTACGGGATGGGTGCCATCGCCGGGGACTACGACAACGACGGAAACACCGATCTGCTCGTCACGAACTTCGGCCGAAACATCCTCTACCGCAACGACGGCGACGGCACCTTCACCGACGTCACGGCGAAGGCGGGGGTCGTGGGCTCGGGCTGGCCGACCTCGGCCGCCTTCGCCGACTTCGACGGGGACGGCTGGCTCGACCTGTTCGTCGTGCGGTATCTGGACTACTCGGTCGAGAAGAACTACTTCTGCGGCGACCCGGTCAAGGGCAAACGCGACTACTGCCATCCCAGCCTGTACCCGCCCATCGGCAACCTCCTCTTCCGCAACAACGGGGACGGCACCTTCGCCGACGTGACCGCATCCTCCGGGATCGCCGGCGCGCTCGGAAAGGGGTTGGGCGTGGTGGTCGCGGATGTGGACGGGGACGGCAGGCCCGACGTCTACGTCGCCAACGACACGACGATGAACTTCCTCTTCCGCAACCTGGGAGAGATGAAGTTCGAGGATGTGTCGCTGCTCTCGGGCGCCGGCGTCAACTCGGCCGGGCGTGCCTTCGGCGGCATGGGGGTCTCCTCCGCGGACATGGACGGCGACGGCCTGGCGGATCTGCTGGTCGCCAACTTCGAGGCGGAGCCCAACAGCTTCTACCGGAACCTCGGTTCCGGCGTTTTCGAGGACGCCTCGTCGGTCTCCGGTTTCGGCCCGCCGGCCTTCGCGTTCTCCGGCTTCGGCCTGAACACGCTGGACGCCGCCAACGCGGGCCGCCTCGACGTCTTCATCGCCAATGGGCACGTCCTCGAGTCGCCGAAGATGCAGGGGGTGACCTACGCGGAGCGGCCGTTTCTCATGTGGAACGACGGGAAGGGGAAGTTCACCGAACGGGGGTGCGGCGAGCCGTTCCGCCGCCAGCTCGTGGGGCGCGGCTCCGCCGCCGCCGACTACGACAACGACGGAGACGTGGACATCGCCGTCTCCAACTCCGGGGGTCCGCTGCAGTTGCTTCGAAACGGCGGCTCGCGAGGCGGCTGGATCGGTCTGGTTCTGAAGGGGAAGAAGTCGAACCGTCAGGGGATCGGAGCGAGGGTCACGCTGGAGACCGAGATGGGTCGCCAGGTGCGCGAGGTCAAGGCGGGCGACAGCTACCTCTCCTCGAGCGACCCGAGGGTGCACTTCGGTCTCGGAAAGGCGAAGGAGATCCGGAAGCTGGAGATCCGCTGGCCTTCGGGGGCCGTGCAGACCGTGCCGGAACCGAAAGCCGGGCGGTACCAATCGGTCGAAGAGGCTTCGCCGTGAGGGGAGCGGCCCCGGGCGCGCTCCTCCTGCTCGTCGCGGGAGGCTTCACGGGGGCATCCGCGCCGGCAGGGCGCGAAGCCAGACGCCCTGCGGGCGAAGCGCGTGAGAAGGTCCGCTCCGAGTTCGAAGCCATCTGCCACGGCTTCCGCCAGGGGTCCAATGCCTTCTATGGCCTGGCGCAGATCGAGGACTTGAAGCGGAAGCTCGGCGCGGAAGGCGACGACCCGATGGGCCGGGTGACGCTGCGGGGGGCGCTCGCGCAGGAGCTTTTGCGCGTCGGGGAGTCGGAGCAGGCTGCCCGCCTGCTGCAAGAAGCTCTCGAGATCGCCGTCTCGCGGAAGCTGCCGGCCGACGTTCGCCTCCACGTGCTGCGGGACCTGGGCCTGGCGCACCTGCGGCGCGGCGAGCAGAAGAACTGCATCGGCTACCACGGGCCGGCCGCCTGCATCCTGCCGATCGAGGGGGCCGGCGTCCATCGCGATGCCGCGCCCGCCCGGGCGGCGCTCGAAGCCTATCTCCGGTACCTCTCGGAGCGGCCGGAGGACCTCACGGCGCGCTGGCTCGCCAACGTCGCGGCGATGACCGCCGGCCGATACCCGCAGGGGATCCCCGAGGCCTGGCGCGTGGACCCGAAGGCCCTCGCGTCGCCCGGACACCTTCCGCGCTTTCGCGACGTCGCGATGTCGGTCGGGCTCCAAATCCTGGACCCTTCGGGCGGCGCCGTCGTGGACGACTTCGACGGAGACGGCCGGCTCGACGTCGTCACAACGACGATCAACCCGTGCGCGCCGATGCACTTCTTCCGGAACCAGGGCTCCGGGCGGTTCCAAGAGCGCACGGCGGAGGCGGGCCTCGACGCGCAGCGGGGCGGGTTGAACCTCATCCACGCCGACTACGACAACGACGGCGCGCTCGACCTGCTCGTCCTGCGCGGCGGCTGGTTCGGTGCCGACGGACGGCAGCGGTTGTCTCTGCTGCGAAACGACGGCCACGGCTCGTTTGCCGACGTGACGCGCGGAGCGGGGCTCGCCGCGCGCGCCTACCCGACGCAGGCGGGGGCCTTCGCCGACTACGACAACGACGGCTGGCTCGACCTCTTCGTCGGGAGCGAAGCGGACGACGAAGGCATCGCCTATCCCTCGCGCCTCTTCCACAACCGCGGGGACGGGACTTTTGAGGAAGTGGCCGAGAAAGCCGGTGTCGAGAACTTCCGGATGGCCAAGGGAGTCGCCTGGGGGGATTACGACGGCGACGGCTGGCCGGACCTCTACGTCTCCAACATCGGGCCGAACCGCCTCTACAGAAACAATCGCGACGGGACGTTCACCGACGTCGCCGCCGCCGCTGGGGTCCTCGAGCCCTCCGGGAGGAGCTTCGCGACGTGGTTCTTCGACTACGACAACGACGGATGGCTCGATCTGTGGGTCGGCGGTTACGACATCGCCGAGCCGCTCGTGGATCTCGCGGCGTTGGCTCTCGGACGACCCGGGACGTGCGAGCGCGGCGCGCTGTAC
>JBOGJK010000846.1:0-7293 GCA_050745345.1 Thermoanaerobaculia bacterium | reverse complement strand
GCCATGGCCATACGACTACACGGTGGCAGCGCAGGCGCTGCATCTCTGGCGCTATCTGGACGTGCGCCAGATCGGCCGCGTGGTCCTGGTCGGCAACTCCCTCGGCGGGGCGGTTGTCCTGATCGCGGCCGCGGCGCGGCCCGAGCGCGTCGCGGGGCTCGTTCTCGTGGACGCTGCCTCGCCCCGCCTCGAGATCCCGTGGCAGTTCGACGTCATGCGGACGCCGCTCGCGGGAGAGGTCGAGCTGGAGCTTCTGTGCCGGCCGGTCATGAGGCAGGCCCTGCGGTATCGCCTTTACGCCCGGGCGGAACGCGTCACCGAAAAGACGGTCTCCGACTGGTGGGACCCGGTGCCGGTTCCGGGTACGCGCCGCGCGGCGCTCGCCGCGATCCGATCGAGCCGGCGCGGCTACGAGGACATGACCGCCAGGATAACGGCGCCGACCCTCGTCCTCTGGGGGAAGGAGGACCGCCTGCTGCCTCTTTCGGCGGGTGTCGCGCTCGCGCAGGAGATCCGAGGCGCCCGTTTCCTCGCGTTGCCCGACGCCGGCCACGTCCTGCAGGAGGAGACGCCGGAGGAGTTCTCGATCGCCGTCGCCCGGTTCCTGCGGCAACTGTCCGTGCGGGAGCGCTGAGAATCGAGGGCCGGAGCGAGCGGCTCGCTTCGGCGCCGTCTCAGTCGGCCGTCACCGATGCAGGTCCAACGTCCCCCCGGTATCTGTGAGTGTCCGCTCCGGAGACCTCCAACGACAAGGAAGCGGTCCCCGAGGCCGACGCCGGCCCGAAGCCTCCCTTCGTCAGCGTTCCGGCGAGCCTGCCGTCGATCCAGGTCCCCGGAAGTCGCCCCCGTAACCGCCGCAGGTGCTCTGGATCGTCGAGATGGCGCCGGCAACCTCCCTGTCCGTTCTGCGAGAACGTCGCCTTCGCCGCGGGATCGGAGTGGCAGTCGGAGGGGTCGTTCGTCTCGAAGGGCCCGGCGGCCTCGATGTGGATTACAATAGCTAGGATCATCCACATCGGAGGCCTGATGAGGACGGTACAGATGACCCTGGACGAGGATCTGGTCGAGGCGGTGGACCGGGCGGCGCGAAGACTCGGCAAGAGCCGGTCGGCCTTCGCGCGGGAGGCGCTGCGCGACGCGCTCGCCCGAGTGCGGGCAAGGGCTCTCGAGGAGAAGCACCGGGCGGGTTACAAGGTGAAGCCTATCCGGCGAGGCGAGTTCAGCGTCTGGGAGTCCGAGCAGGTGTGGCCTGAGCCGTGAGGCGGGGAGAGGTTCGGTGGTACCGATTCGCCGCGACGGATAAGCGAAGGCCCGTGCTGATCTTGACGCGCGATTCCATTCTCGACTACCTCGGCGAGGTCACGGTTGCCCCTGTCACTTCCACGATCCGGAAGATCCCCTCCGAGGTCCTCCTCTCCTCGACGGATGGCCTGACGCGCGACTGCGCGATCAACCTGGATCACGTTCAGACCGTTTCGAAGGGCAAGATCGGCGCGCTCCTCACGACTTTAGGCACCGAGCGCATCAAGGAGATCCGCGCGGCTCTGCTCTTCGCTTTGGGGTTCTGACCGGAGATTCTCGTATCTGGCGAGCGTGTAACCGTTCTCTAAACGGAGCCGCCCGCGCCCCCCCGGCGCGGCGGATTCCCGACTCGCCACATCTCGTCGGTCGATCAGGACGGCTTCAAGGAGTTTAATCCCTTTACCGCGAAACCAGTCCGCGGCGTCAACGACGACCTCTCACCCGGCTTCGGGGAGCCTGTTGCCTGCCAGCCGCCCCGCATGTTCCGCTTCAGCGTCGGTCTGCGCTTCTGACGTCTGGTCCGGGTTGTCATAAGATTCCGTAAACTTCTGGAGGTCGCGATGAGATACCGATCCCTGCGGCGGATGCTCCTCTTGCCTTTCCTCGTGCTCTCGGTACCGGTCTTTGCCGCCCTCATGCTCCACACGGAGACCACGATCCCCAAGCCGATCTCGAACCAGACGGCGATCCTGCAGGGGCTCGTCTACAAGGCGCGCTTCGTCGCCAAGGTCGAATCGGTGCGCCTGGACGTCAAGTCCGAGGCGGGGGCGGATCCGGTCCTCGCCGACTGGGTCTTCACGGGCTCCAACTCCGACGGGCAGATGCATCGGCTGGACATGCAGGTCCGGCTCCTCGACGAGAAGGGCACGCAGATCGGCGTCTTCAGCGCGAAGCATCCGCTGTCGCCGGGCGCGAAGGAGGAGACCTTCTCCGTTCCGATGAAGGTCACACCCGCCGTCTGGGAGGCGACCCGGCGGGTCAAGATCTGGGCGAACTGGGTCACTTGACGAGCGCGGTCGCTGTGGGGCCTTCGCCCGCCGCCAGCGGCCCGCAGCGCTCGACCACCCGCGCCGTGATCTCGTTGGAAGCCGGCGGGTTCTCGCGCAGGCCGAGCGAGTGAAGCATCTCGTGGATCACGAGGGCGGCCGCGAACTCCGGATCGCGGTGCTCTTTCTCGAAGAACTGGATGCCGCAGAGGAAGATCACGTGGCTGGTGGGTGTCGTCGCCGCGAGGATGCCGCGGGACTGGCAGGGCGAGAGCCTCTCTCCGTTGGCGAAGCGCAGGATCCGCAGGAAGCTCGCTCCGGTGTGGTCGAGGGCGTCGAGGCGCGCCTGCAGGGGCCGGCCCGCGCCGTCGCGAAAGTCGGTGAAGATCTGCTGGCAACCCGGCGACTCGAGCTTTTTGAGCGCCAGCGAGACGGCGTCGTTGGCGGCGGAGAGGAGAAACGGGTTCTTGACGCCGAGCACCGAGACGGGTTCGCCTCCGGGCGTCTGCCCGCTCGCCGCGACGGCGAGGGCGAGGGCGAAGAAAGCGGCGCTGAGGATCCTGCCCTGGCGTCGCCGAGAGAGGAGAGAGGAGCGGCCCTTTTCCGCCTCCATGCCCGCGGATACGGCCGCCGCCGCGCGCGGACACGCCGACTGTCACGCGGCGCAAACGGCTCGTCACATTCCTCGGAGTGGATGAAGCGGCGAGAATGACGGGCAGGATAGCGGCCGTCCCTCCTTCCGGCGCTCCGGCCCCTCGTCACGAGCCGCTCGTCCTGCTCGTCGCGGCTCTCGTCCTGCTCGCCTGGTCCGGCATCCGCCCGCACGACCGGTTCACCTGGATCCTGGAGGTCGCGCCTGTGTTGGCGGGCGCGCCGATTCTCGTCGCGACGTACCGGCGCTTCCCGCTGACGCCCCTGACCTACCGCCTCCTCTTCCTCCACGCCGCGATCCTGATGCTGGGCGGCCGCTACACCTACGCCCGCGTGCCGCTCGGCTTCTGGATGCAGGAGGCCTTCGGATTCGCGCGCAACCACTATGACCGGATCGGTCATTTGGCGCAGGGCTTCGTGCCGGCGATGCTCGCCCGCGAGATCCTGCGCCGCAAGACGCGGCTCGAGCCGGGAGGCTGGCTCTTCTTTCTCACGACCTGCGTGTGCCTGGCGATCTCCGCCTTCTACGAGTTCATCGAGTGGTGGGCGGCGCTCGCCTCGGGTTCCGCCGCGACGGACTTCCTCGGCACGCAGGGCGATCCCTGGGACACGCAGTGGGACATGTTCCTGGCGACCGTGGGAGCGATCGGCTCGCAGCTGCTCTTCTCCCGCGTTCAGGAGCGTCAGCTCACGAGGCTGGCCGAAGGGTGACATGAGGAGGGTTCCGCCCGGGGTCAGTCGGGACGGTCTCTCTCCTCGCGAAGGGCTTCGAGTTCCGCGATGACCTCCAGGTCCTTAGGCCTGCCTGCCGCGCGCTTGACGCGAATGAGCTGTTCGAGGCTCAGGCAGAAAAACTCGATGCCGAAGGCCTGGATGCGGACGGCGTGAGGGAGAAGATCCTCATACCGGCCGCCTCCGGTAATCTCGCCGAGCACGTCGAGGTCGCCCAGCGAAGTGGTGAGCGTGAAGGTCAAGCCGCGCTCGACTGCCTTCTCGTCGAAGCGGAAGGGTAGTCCGGATGGCGCTCCGCGCAGGTACGGCGATGTCGGCGAGAGTGCCGTACAGAGACGAGAAATGTTCTCTGCCGTGCGAGCGTAGACGACGTCCAGGTCATTGGTGGAACGGGCGGAGCCGTGCACGGCGGCAGCCACTCCACCGACGAGGATGAAATCGACGCGTGACTCTGACAGCAGCTTGAGCAGCGAAGCGAAGGGTGTCAACTCTTTCGCTGTACCGAGCCCCGCAACTCCTCCAGAAAGCGCTGAAACTGCGACAGCTTGATGAGGCGCTCTTCGACTGTGAGCTTCAGGTTCTCGCGCAGGAGGGTACGGTCCACGTCCTTCTTGTAGGCCTCGATCACGGGGTCGGGCTCCAGGGTCGCGCCGGCCGGAACAGCCGGTTGACTCTTGCGGCTCATCGAGGTCAGTCTATCGCGGCGCGACTTCCGCGGCCAGATCCTGGACGCGTCTCTTGGTGTGGTCAGCGGCTTTTGGACTTCTTCCGAACCTGCCAATCCACGCTCGCGCCGTTTTCCCTGAGAAGCCCGCGCCGCACGAGAAGGTCGCGCATCCGGAGGAACGCCTCGGCCTCGCTGCTCCCGTGGGGGATCTCGAACCCCTCCGCGCGCGCGCGCGGGACGGCCTCGTCGAGCCGATGGGTCCGCCGCTGCGCCTCCTGCCGGACGGCCCAGCGCGCGTCGTCCTCGGCGCAGTGCGTCTTCGCTTCGACCAGTGCCACACGCTCCTCCTTGGTGCCGCGGCACCTTGAGGCGCAGCGCCGGATCGCGAGAAGCTCCCGTACGCGCCGGTAGGCGAGAAGAAGATGATGGGCCAGGAGCGCCGCCCCGGGCATCCGCGGGCAGCGCCCCGTGAGATAGGCGGCGAGGACACGGATTTCGCGACGTGCCTGCGCTCCGTTGCCGGAGCCGGGTCTGGCCTGCCAGGAAAGCCGGCCCACGAAATCGCGCACGCGCCAGGATTCCAGTGCCGAATGGGGCAGGAGCGAGAGCAGCTCCGTGAGCGAGCGCTCGGCGTCGGTGAACTCCGAGAAAATCTGGCGGCAGGAGTCATCCGAGAGCTTCTCCTCGGCGAGGCGCCGTGCCACTGCGAGCGCCCACTCGGCATCCGATCCGCCGGAGGCCGCCGGAACCAGGCGGCCGGCCGGCCCGCCCGCGGCTGTGGCGGCGAAGAGTTGCAGGCAGGGGAGAAGGAGGACCCCGAGGCCGATCCGGGCTCGTCTCTCATCGCGTCCAGGCATGAGCGGCTCCCTTCGGAGCGCCGGGGTCACCGGGGCGGTGGCCGCTGTTGCGCGATAATCAAGATCTGCCTCACGCATTCGGGAGTCGTTGGCGAAACCCGGGAGAGTTCCGGGATTTTTCCGGGAGTGAGGATTGAGGTTTCGGTTCGGCGAGTGCGTTCTCGACTCGGGCACCCGAGAGCTGACCCGAGGGGAGAGCGTTGTTCACGTCTCCCCGAAGGCGTTTCAGTTCCTGGAGCTGCTGCTGGCCGAGCGGCCGCGGGCGATTGCCAAGGACGAGATCCACGAGCGGCTCTGGCCCGGGACCTTCGTCTCGGACGGGACGCTCACGAGCCTCGCCGCCGAGCTGCGGTCGGCGATCGGGGACGACGCGCACGAGCCGCGCTTCGTGCGCACGGTCCACCGCTTCGGCTACGCCTTCTCCGGCGAGGCCCGGCAGGAGTCGGCCGCGCCCCCACGAGGCTCCGCCCGCTTCGCCTGGCGCCTCTTCTGGGGCTCCCGCGAGATCGCGCTCGAGGAAGGGGAGTGCATCCTCGGCCGCGACCCGGCGGCCACCGTGCTCGTCGACCACAAGAGCGTCTCGCGCCAGCACGCGAGGATCCGGGTCGCTCCGGAGGGCGCGACGCTGGAGGATCTAGGCAGCAAGAACGGAACGTCGCTACAGGGGGAGAGACTTCAGGGGCCAGCGCCGGCGCCCCTCTCCGATGGCGGCGAGATCCGCATCGGCTCCGTCCCGATGACCTTCCGGGTCTTCACGCTCCCCGACTCGACCGAGACCGCCTCGAAGTCCGCCCCCTCTCGTCCCGGGAGAGGGATGGGGTGAGGGGATCGTCCGCTCCCTCTCTCTCCGGGAGAGGGGCGGGGTGAGGGGATCGCATTTGCCCTCGGAGCCGCTCTACCGGTTGAGCTCGATCTGCGCGACGACCAAGACTTCGTCCTTTCGAGTCTGGCCGACCGCCAACGAGATCCGGGAGGCGGACACCACGCTCTGGAACGTGCCGCCGAAGTTGTCTCCGGGAAAGCCGCCTGTCAGAGTTCCCGTGAGCGTGTTTCCGGTCAGTGTGCCTCCCAGCTCGAGCGCTCCCTCGCAAGCCGTCTCGATTCGAGCGCTGACGCGCGAGCCGGCCTGCGAGAAGGTCGCCTCGATCGGCTCAGAGCCGCAGGCGGCCCGGCGCGGATCGGAGCTCTGCGGATATCCGATCGTTCCTGTCCAGGCACCCTCCAGATTGACCCCGGGAGGGGGCAGAGCGTCGGCTTCCGTCGGCGTTTTGAAGTCGCCGCATCCGGAAGACCAGAGGAGAACGAGTAGCAGCGCGGGTAAGTAAAGACGAGACGTTTTCATGACGGCACCTCCTGCCCTGGACACTAGGAGGCCCGGCCACTTCGAGTCCTTGGAGATCTCCGGAAAGTTCCGGCCTTTTTCCGCCTCGACTGCCCGGCGCCTGCCGGAGCTCTATTTCCGGCGGCTTCGCCTAAGCCGAACCGTGACGTCCACGTCGGCGGTCAGCCTCGGGGTTCCCCAGACCGAAACGGCCTGCGCGCCGAAGAGGTACCAGCTCTCGGCGCGCTCCGCCAGGACGCGCGCGAGAGAGGAGAGGAGCCTAGCGAGCCCCGGCGGAGGCGACACGTCTCAGGGAGGCCGCGACCCGAGCGTGCGTCGCGAGGTCCCGCTTTCGATCCTCTTCGGTTGGCCATTCGGGGTGAATCCGGCGGACCAGTTGCCGCAGTTCCTCCCCCGCCCGCACGGCTCGGACGACGCCAGACCTTCTCTTGACCCTCGCCCAGTGTGCGGCCTTCACCTGCGCGAGCAGCGCCCAGTCGCGCCGCGCGTACGCGATGAGGTCTGATTGGCGCATCCACTGGCATTCTATCTCAATATTCTTCAATCACTTAGCACGCGAAGGGCAGCGCTCCGGATCTCCTTTCGAGGCGGCGTCTGTCCGCCCGCACCACTGCGGCGCCACCAGATGCGGCGCCAGGAAGTCGGGTTCGGTCAAGGGCTCGGGTTGACGGACGGCCTGATCGTACGCTAGCTTTCTTACGTAAGGAGGCTTGCCTGTGGACAAGATCTTCTCGGCCCGGCTGGACGAGGCGGCGC
>JBOGJK010000845.1:0-2232 GCA_050745345.1 Thermoanaerobaculia bacterium | reverse complement strand
AGGCGTAGGAGTAGAGGGGCTTGAGGGCCGGGATCACCAGACCGCCCCACGCCAGGGCGCACCCGGCGAGGGTCGCGAAGACCGCCTTCCCGTTCCACCCCGACCGGTAGCGGTACAGCCCATGCGTCAGGTACAGGTCCTCGAGCTGGAGACGCCCCCGGCGCACGAGCCAGTAGTCGGCGATCAAGACCCCGGCGATCGAGCCTAAACCCCCGGAGTAGCCGAGCAGCCACGCGAAGATGTAGCCGGAGGGATCCGCGAGCAGCTTCCACGGCTGCATCAGGATGCCGATGATCCCCGTGATGAGGCCGCCGGTCTTGAAGCGGATGAGTCGGGGAAACGCATTGGCGAAGTCGTTGGCGGGGGAGACGACGTTGGCGGCGATGTTGACGGCGAGTGTCGCGACGACGGCGGTGAACATGGAGATCGCGACGACGACCGGCGCCTTGAACTGCCCGACGAGCTGGATCGGGTCCCAGATCGCGCGCCCGTAGATGAGAACCGTGGCGCTGGTGATCAGGACCCCCATGGCCGCGAACACCGACATCGTGGTGGGCAGAGCCACGACCTGCCCGACCATCTGCTCGCGCTGGCTGCGCCCGAAACGGGTGAAGTCGGGCATGTTCAAGGAGAGAGTCGCCCAGTAGCCGATCATCGCCGTCAGCGAGGGGATGAAGACCGGGAAGAACTCGGCGGCCGTCGAGAACTTGCCGGGCTGGGCGAGCAGCGGACCGAAGCCGTTTGCCTCGCGGACGGCCCACACCAGCAGGGCCGCCGTCATGACGAGGACGAAGGGGGCGGCCCAGTTCTCGACCTTCCGAAGCAGGTCCATGCCGCGATAGATGATCGCGACGTTCAAACCCCAGAAGAGGAGGAAGGAGAGCCACTCGGTCGCGGTATGCCCCTGGAAGAGGCCCGAGCCGAGCAGCGTCTTCCAGCCCGGGATCAAGGCCTGGAAGAAGGTGCTGAGCGCCTCCCCGCCGATCCAGGCCTGGATCCCGAACCAGCCGCAGGCCACGAGCGCCCTCATCAAGGCCGGCAGGTTCGAGCCGATCGTGCCGTAGGAGGCGCGCGCGAAGACCGGGAACGGGATTCCGTAGCGCGTGCCCGGGTGCGAGTTCAAGAGGATCGGGACGAGCACGATCGTGTTGCCGAGCAGGATCGTCACGAGGGCCTGCCACCAGTTCATGCCCACCGCCATCAGGCCGGAGGCGAGCATGTAGGTCGGGATGCAGTGCGCCATGGAGATCCAGAGGGCCGCGTAGTTGTAGGTCGTCCAGTTGCGGCGCGCGACCGGGACCGGGGCCAGGTCCGGGTTGAAGAGGGGGGAGGCCTCGATCCGGGCCGTGTCGGTCAGCTCGACGCGGCCGTCGGCATGGGACTTCTGGTTCGGGGCGGCGTTGCCGCGCATCGAGCCTCCTCCCTCGAGATGGCGCCGGAAGACGTGCGGAGAGTTTAGCTCGCTCTGCGTCTAAGATTGCGGGCATCCTTGAGCACTCGAGAACTCCTCGTCCGCGGCGCGAGGGTCGTCACACCCGAGGGACTCCGTCCCGCCTCGCTGCGCGTGCTCGGCGGGCGGATTGCCGCCGTCGGCGCGCGGGAGGAGCCGGCCGGCGGGGCCGAGGTCCTCGAGTTCGGCGACGCGGTCCTCCTGCCGGGGCTCGTGGACACGCACGTCCACGTCAACGATCCCGGGCGCGCGGAGTGGGAAGGCTTCCCTTGCGCGACGCGCGCCGCCGCGGCCGGCGGCGTGACGACGCTCTTCGACATGCCGTTGAACAGCGTGCCTCCCACGACGACGGTGGCGGGGCTCAAAGTCAAGCTCGAGGCGGCTGCGGGGCGCTGCCTCGTGGACGTCGGGTTCTGGGGAGGCCTCCTGCCGGACAACCTCGGAGAGCTCGAGACCCTCGTCGCGCACGGGGTGCCCGGCGTCAAGTGCTTCCTCGCGCCCTCGGGCGTGCCCGAGTTTCCCCACGTGACCGAGGCGCACCTTCGCAAGGCTCTTCCGGTGCTCTCCTCGGCCGGCGCGGTGCTGCTCGCGCACGCGGAGCTGCCCGAGCGGCTGCGGGCCCTCGCCAGCGACCCGAGAGACTACGCGGCCTATCTCGCGTCTCGCCCGCGCGCGGCCGAGAACGAAGCGGTCGAGCTTCTGGCGCGCCTCTGCCGCGAGACGGGCGCCGCGATCCACATCGTGCACCTCTCTTCTGCCGACGCCCTGCCCGTGCTCGAGCG
>JBOGJK010000844.1:0-1943 GCA_050745345.1 Thermoanaerobaculia bacterium | reverse complement strand
GACGGACGTTCGTTCGCCTACGCCTACACGCACAACCTCACGGACCTCTACGTCGTCGAGGGGCTCAAGTGATTTTGGATTTTAGATTTTGGATTTTGGATTGAGAAAAGCGTGACGCTTCTCGCGGGATCGAAGCTCGGTCCCTATGAAGTCCTCGGCCAGATCGGGGCCGGCGGGATGGGCGAGGTGTACCGGGCGAAGGACCCGCGGTTGGGCCGCGAGGTTGCCATCAAGGTCCTGCCGGCGTCCTTCTCGGCCGACGCCGGCCGCCTGCGGCGCTTCGAGCAGGAAGCCCGGGCGGCCGGGGCGCTGAACCATGCCAACATCACGGCGGTCTACGACATCGGCTTGCACGAGGGCGCGCCCTACGTCGTCTCGGAGCTGCTCGAAGGCGAGACGCTCGACAGCCGCCTCGCCGGCGGTCCTCTGCCCCCGCGCAAGGCGGTCGACTACGCCATCCAGATCGCTCACGGCCTCGCCGCCGCGCACGAGAAAGGCATCGTCCACCGCGATCTCAAACCCGAGAATCTCTTCATCACCAGGGACGGCCGCGTGAAGATCCTCGACTTCGGTCTCGCCAAGTTCGTCGCGACCGAAGGCGAGGACGTGCCCCTGCCCGGCTCTTCGGCGACCTCGGCGAAAACCGAGCCCGGCATGGTTTTGGGAACGCTCGGCTACATGTCCCCGGAACAGCTTCGAGGAAAGCAGGCCGATCCGCGCTCCGACATCTTCTCGTTCGGTGCGATTCTGTTCGAGATGCTCGCCGGAAAGCGCGCCTTTCCGGGGGCCTCCGCGGCCGATGCGATCAGCGCGATCCTGAGAGCCGATCCACCGGATCTCCTGGAGACGAACCGCCAGATTCCTCCGGCGCTCGAGCGGATCGTCCGGCATTGTCTCGAAAAGCAGCCGGAGGAGCGATTCCGGTCCGCCCACGACCTGGCATTTGCTCTCGAAGCCGTTTCCGGCTCTCCCGGCTCGGGCTCGGCCGCAGTCCCGCTGCCCGGCCGCTCGGGCTTGCGCTTCCGGTGGGAGAGCCTGCGGTCCATCGGTCTTCTCGCCGCCGCACTTCTGGCGGGAGCGGCGCTCGACCGCTGGCTTCGTCCGCCCGCGGCTCCGGTGCCGGTCCGCATTCGCGCTCTCACGTACTCGGGCCGCGACTTCTCGCCCGCGGCCTCCCCCGACGGGCTCACGCTCGCTTTCGCTTCCGAACGCGATGGCCGCCGCCGGATCTGGGTCAAGCAGCTCGCGGCAGGAAACGAGGTCGCGCTGACTTCCGGCACGGACGACAACCCGAGGTTCTCTCCCGACGGATCGATGATTCTCTTCTCCCGCACCGAGGGGCAGCGCTCGTCGCTCTACCGGGTGCCCCTGGTCGGAGGAGACCCGCGCAAGCTCGTCGACGAGGCCTCCGACGGCGATTGGTCCCCCGATGGACAACGGATCACATTCGTCCGCCACGTCGTGGAGAAGGGGGTCCGGGTTTCGGCCGTCTTCGTCGCTGCCGCCGACGGAACGGGGCCGCGCGAAGTGGCCCGCGTTCGCGAGCACGCCCTGCGCTGGCCGCGGTGGTCTCCCGACGGCCGCCAGATCGCTCTCGTGGACAGCGGGCTCGCCGGTGCCTACAGGCCGCTCGTCATCGTCGGCGTGGATGGAGGAGCCCCGCGGCTTCTGCCGCCTCTCGAGCGGGGCGCCGTCGTCGCGGCGACCTGGTCGGGCGACGGCCGGGAGATCGTCTACTCAACGGCGGTCCGCGGCGCGGGCGCCAGGGTGGTTCGGCAGAATCCCAAGGGCGGGCAGCCTCGGACGATCTTCTGGATCCCGACCGACAACGAGGTCCTCGACATTCTCGGACCCGACACGCTGCTCTACGAGAGCATCGCGACGCGCCAGAATCTGCGGGAGCTCCCCATCGGCCGGGGCGCTCCGCCGGCCGACCAATGGAT
>JBOGJK010000843.1:0-7883 GCA_050745345.1 Thermoanaerobaculia bacterium | reverse complement strand
GGTTGTGCGGCGTAGCCGGGCTACGCCTCCGCCCGGTCTGCGCTCCCGCTCTCGCGTCGGCCTCCCCGCGCTCGCGACGGGCCTTCCTCGGACAGGCTCCTCAGGCGCCGCGCCGCGGCGGGCGCCGACCCACCGGTTCGCCGGGCCGCGGCGCGCCGAAGACCTGGACCCAGACGATCTCCCAGCCCCGATCGTTCCTTCCGAAGGCCAGACCGATACCGATCTCCTTCAAGACGAGGCTGACGATGTGGTCGCGGTGGACGGGGCTTTCCATCCAGGCGTCCATCACCTCGGCCACGTTCCCCGGTCCCTCGGCGATGTTCTCTCCCACGGTCGAGGCGCGGTAGCCCGCGCGGCGCGCGCGGTCGGACACGGTCGCCCCTTCCGGGCTCTCGTGCCCGTAGTAGGAGCGCCGGATCATGTCCTCCGCGTGGTTCTGCGCCGCGCGGTCGAGAAGCGCGTTCTCGTGGAGGTGGGGCAAACGCAGCGCCTTCCGCTCGGTGTTGACGCGGGCCAGCATCTGCTCCCGGACCTTCGTGAGGTCCGAGAGCGCGGCCGTCTTGCGCTGGAAGTCGTCCTCGGCCGAGAGGCCGAAGAGGAGGACCCAGATGAGCGCGTCTTCGGTCTGGGCGATGCCCACGCCCAGGTCCCGGTGCTCCTTCCGCATCGCCTGCGCGAAAGTCTCCGGGCTCTGCCTGGAGAGCCGCTCGAGCCGCCCCTCGGGCGAGCCGATGACGGTCATCACGATCTGGCCGATGACGAGGGCCTCATAGCCCGCCTCCGCGGCGCGCCGCGAGATCTCGTCGCCGGAAATCTCCGCCGCGGCGAAATCCTTCTGTCCCGCGACTTCCTCCGCCCGCGCCTGCGCCGCTCGCTCGAGCGAGGCGTCGATCACGAGGGCGGCCGCGCCGCGCTTCTCCCGCTCGGCGTTCAGCCAGCCGAGGACCTCCTCCCGCGCGTCGCCGGCCAGGACCGCCAGGAGAACGAGGAGCATGGGGTCAGACGTGTCGGGTCAATCGTGCGCATCGTGCATTTCGAGTCCAAGACGGGCATGAATGAACGAGATGCACGATTGACCCCTCACCGCTACACCGCCGCCAGCGCCTGGTCGAGGTCGGCGATCAGGTCCTCAAGGTCCTCGATGCCCACCGAGATGCGCACGAGGCCCGCCGTGACCCCGAGGCGGTTGCGCTCCTCTTCGGGGATCGAGCCGTGGGTCATGGAGGCGGGGTGGGAGATCAGGGTCTCCACACCGCCGAGGCTCTCGCCGAGCGAGCAGAGTTTCACCTTCGCCAGGAAGGCGTCCGCCTTCTCGTAGGTACCCAGGTCGAAGGAGATCATGGCGCCGAAGCCTTTCATCTGGCGTTTGGCGAGCTCGTGCTCGGGGTGGTCGGGCAGCCCGGGGTAGTTGACCTTCCGGATCTTCTTCTGCTGCGAGAGCCAGCCGGCGATCGCGCGGCCGTGTTTCTCGTGGCGCTCCATCCGGACAACGAGCGTCTTGATCCCCCGCAGCACGAGCCAGGAGTCGAAGGGAGAGAGGATCGCGCCGGAGCTGTTCTGGACGAAGCCGAGCCACTCGACGTGCTCCGCCTTCTTGGCGACCGCGATCCCGCCGACCGAGTCGGAGTGGCCGTTCAAGAACTTGGTCGTCGAGTGCATGGCGATGTCGGCGCCGAGGGAGAGCGGTTTCTGCAGGTACGGCGAGCAGAAGGTGTTGTCTACGACGACCAGGATGTCCCGCTCGTGGGCGAGGGCCGAGAGTCTCGCGATGTCGCACAGGCGCATCGTCGGGTTGGTCGGAGACTCCAGATGGAGCATCCGTGTGTTCGGCCGGAAGGCGCGGCAGACCTCCTGCTCGTCCGAGGTGTCCACGAAGGAGAACTCGACCCCGTAGCGCGCCTGGATCTTCGTGTAGTAGCGGAAGGTGCCGCCGTAGGTCATGTTGGAGCAGACGACGTGGTCTCCCGCCTTGACGAAAGTCGAGATCGCGGTGATCGCGGCCATGCCGGAGGCGAAGGCCCGCGCGCCGGCGCCGCCTTCGAGCACCGCCAGGTTCTCCTCCAGCGCGTGCCGCGTCGGGTTCTGCGTGCGCGCGTACTCGTACCCCTTGCTTTTCCCCAGCGCCTCCTGGACGTAGGTGGAGGTCTGGTAGATGGGAACGGCGACGGCGCCGGTCTCCGGGTCCGGCGCGTTGCCGGCGTGGATGCAGTCGGTGCTAAAGCCCATATGTGCCTTCCTTGCGCTTCGAGAGAGCTCGAGGGTCGATGAACTGGCCTCGGTCTCAAGCGGCGATCGGATCATCGGTCCGTCGGTTCATCGACGAGACCAGATCAACCGATGACGCGATCACCCGATCATCCGATTCTTTCCAGAATCCCCTGATCCGGATACCGTTCCGCGCCGTCGGGAAAGAGCGTCACGACCGTCCGGCCGGGCCCCAGACGCCGGGCGACGCGCAAGGCCGCGGCGGCCGCCGCCCCCGAGGAGCCCGCCACGAGCAGTCCTTCCTCGCGGGCGAGCTGCCGGCAGGTCTCGAAGGCCTCCGCGTCGCCGATCATGATGACCTCGTCGATGAGACTGCGCTCGAGGATCTCCGGGAAGAAGGAGAGCCCGATGCCCTCGACGCGATGCTCGCCGACCTTTCCGCCGCCGAGGATCGAACCCTGCGGCTCGACCGCGACGCGCAGGAGATTCGGGATGCGCTCGGAGAGATACCGGGCCACGCCGGTGAACGTGCCCGTCGTCCCCACACCGGCCACCCAGGCGTCGATCGAGTCCCCGAGCACCCGCCCGATCTCCGGGCCGGTCGTCTCGTAGTGGGCTCTGGGGTTGACGGGATTGGAGAACTGGTTCGGGAGGAAGGCGCCGGGGGTCATCGAGGCGATCTCGCGGGCTCGCGCGATCGCGCCGCTCATTCGATCCGCGGCCGGCGTGCGCACGACCTTCGCCCCGAAGCCCTCCATCAGCTTCGCCTTGGCGTGGCCGTACCCCTCCGGCATGACGATGACGCAGCGGTAGCCTCTTGCCGCGGCGAGCATCGCGAGCGCCACTCCCGTATTGCCCGAGGTGGGCTCGACGATCGTGCGGCCCGGGGCAAGCAGCCCCCGCCGCTCGCCGTCCTCGATCATCGCCTTCGCGATCCGGTCCTTCACACTCCCGCCCGGGTTGAACCATTCGAGCTTCGCGACGATGCGCGCCGCTCCCCGCGAGAAGCGGGGCAGCTCGACGGAGGGCGTGTTTCCGATCGATTGGGAAAGCGTCGCCGCGGCTCGCGCGGTCGGCGTCATTTCGGCGGACGATTTCAAGGGCGGCGGCTCCGGAGGGGCGCCGGCGGCGCCCGGCAAGGACAATAGCAAAAAAAAGCCCCGGCGGCGCCGGGGCTTTCCGAAATGCCGGGAAGCGGAATCAGTAGGCCTGCTGCGAGCGGCGTGCCGAGTAGCACTCGCGGCAGTAGACCGGCTTGCCGTTGGTGGGGTTGAACGGGACCTGTGTCGCCTTGCCGCAGCCGTCACAGGTCACGTCGTAGAAGGTGCGCTCCCGCCCCTCGCCCGAGGCGGACTTGCGCTTGTCGCGGCAGGCCTTGCAGCGCTTGGGCTCGTTGGTGAAGCCCTTGCGCGCGTAGAACTCTTGATCGTCGGCCGAGAAGAGGAACGTCGCCCCGCAGTCGACACAGGTCAGGTTCTTGTCCGTGTATTGCTGCATCATGAAAGTTACCGATCTCCTGGGTTTTACCCGTTCGGAGCGCCAAGGCGCTCCATAAAAAAAATTGGAAACGATTTCGTTCGTTACCGTTTGACCAGTGGCAGGCGCCGCCGATCGCGGCCGGCGCCCGAGGGAAGTCTCTCTCTAGGACCGACCCCCTTTCGGACGCGCGCACGTCTCCCCGCAAGGGCGTACGGATGGGGGAAGGACAAACATAAAGGCGGCAATCAGGTTGTGCGGGGTTCTCGTAAAACTGGCGGAAAGTAGCATGCGGGTCAGGCGGGCGCAAGGGGAATCTCCGGCATCGACGGCGGCGGGCGGCGGTGCAACCCGCTCGCTCGCCTCGATGAGGCCGCTAACTTACTGCGGAATCTATGGGTTACGCGCCGATGACTCCCTGGATCGGCGAGGAGGCCGTTGCGTAGCGCTTCCTGGGGATCCGGCCGGCGAGGAACGCGTCGCGCCCGGCTCGGACCGCGTCGCGCATCGCGCGCGCCATGCGGACCGGATCGCGCGCGCCGGCGATTCCGGTGTTCATGAGGACCCCGGCCGCTCCGAGCTCCATGGCCACACACGCGTCCGAGGCGGTGCCGACACCCGCGTCCACGATCACGGGGACCTTCGCCCTCTCCAGGATGATCGAGATGTTGTTCTCGTTCTGGATGCCCAGGCCCGAGCCGATGGGCGCGCCGAGCGGCATGACCGCGGCCGCGCCCGCGTCCTCGAGCTTGCGCGCGACGATCGGGTCATCCGAGGTGTAGGGGAAGACCACGAACCCCTCGGCGACGAGCGTCTTCGTCGCCGCGAGCAGCTGCTCGTTATCGGGCCAGAGGGTCTTCTCGTCTCCCAGCACCTCGAGCTTGACCCAGTCGGAGAGGCCCACCTCGCGCCCGAGGCGCGCCGCGCGCACGGCGTCCTCGGCCGTGTAGCAGCCGGCCGTATTGGGCAAGAGCGTCATCCCCTTGGGGATCCAGTCGAGAAGCGACTCCTTCGTCCTGTCCGTCAAATTCACGCGCCGCACGGCGACCGTCACGATCTCGGCGCCCGAGGCCTCCAGGGCTTCCTTCATCAGCGGGAAGCTCGCGTACTTGCCGGTGCCCACGATCAGGCGCGAGGCGAAGGTCCTGCCGCCGAAGACGAAGGGGTCGGCGATGGTTGCGGGGGCGGGAGTCTCGAGGGTCGTGGACATCGAGAGGAACTCTATCTCTTTCCGTGTATCAGAACGTTGTCGATCAGACGCGTCTTCCCCAGGCGAATTGCGGCGGCGATCCCGTCACGGGGCTCCACGATCTCCTTGCGCCGCATCGTCTCGGGGTCCACGACCTCGACGTAGTCGACGGTCAACCCGCCCCGCTCGAGCTCCTCGCGGGTCTGCCGCTCGATCGCGCGGGCGTCCGTCTCGCCCGCGGCGGCTCGGTCCCGAGCGGCGAAGAGTGCGCGAGGAAGAAGCGCCGCGCGCCGCCGCTCCTCGGGCGAAAGGTACGCATTGCGCGAAGAGAGCGCGAGGCCGTCCGGCTCGCGCACCGTTTCGCCGGCCTCGACGCGCAGCGGGAAATCGAGGTCCCGCGCCATCCGCCGGACGACGGCCAACTGCTGCAGGTCCTTTCGCCCGAAGAAGGCGACGTCGGGCTGGACCTGGAGAAAGAGCTTGGCCACGACCGTCGCGACACCGCGGAAATGCCCCGGGCGCATGGCGCCCTCGCCGCCGTCGGAGACATCGCCCACCTCGACGAAGGTCGAGAAGCCGGCCGGGTAAAACCCTTCGGGCTCGGGCAAGTAGAGCAGATCGACGCCCTCTCTCTCGAGCATCTGGCCGTCCTTCTCCGGCTGCCGCGGGTAACGCGCGAAGTCCTCGTTCGGGCCGAACTGCAGCGGGTTGACGAAGATCGAGACGACCGTGAAGCCGCACTCCCGGCGTGCCCGGCGCACGAGCGACAGGTGCCCCTCGTGCAGCGCCCCCATGGTCGGAACCAGGCCGATGAGCCGTCCGGCGGAGCGGGCCTTGCCGACGACTTCCCGCAAGGGCTCGAGTTCGCGGGCGGTGATCACGGGGCGGCCCGAGAGTGTATCCCGCAGGTCATCCCGCGTTGACGCCGCGGCGGGCGGGGGAGTAGTGTGGCTGCAGCACCGAATCCCGCCTGGCAAGCCTCCATGATTGGCACGACGCTCGGCCACTATCGCATCCTCGAACGACTGGGCGCCGGGGGGATGGGCGAGGTGTACCGCGCCCACGATGTCCAGCTCGACCGGGACGTCGCCGTCAAGGTTCTTCCGGGTGAGAGCTTCGGCGACCCGGGCGCCCGCGCCCGCCTCCTGCGCGAAGCGCGTTCGGGCGCTGCCCTGAACCATCCCCACATCTGCTCCATCTACGAGGTCGGCGAGGCTGGCGGCCAGGCTTACATCGCCATGGAGCTCGTCGCGGGGGAGACGCTCGACGCGATGCTCGCGGGCGGCGCCCTGTCCGCCGAGCGGGTGCTGCGCTACGGGCTCCAGATCGCGGAGGCGCTCGCGCACGCGCACGAGCGCGGCATGGTGCACCGCGACCTGAAGAGCGCGAACGTGGTCATCACGCCGCAGGGCCAGGCCAAGGTGCTGGACTTCGGGCTCGCCAAGCGCGTCAGCGAGAAGGGGCTGGACGAGGCCACGACGCACTCCCAGGCCTCGCTGACGGCCGCCGGGGCGCTGGTGGGCACTCTGCCCTACATGGCGCCGGAGCAGTTTCGTGGCCAGCCCGCCGATGCCCGCAGCGACGTGTGGGCGCTCGGCGTGGTTCTCTATGAGATGGCGGCCGGTTCGAGACCCTTTCAGGGTCAGACGGGCTTCGACCTCTCCTCCGCGATCCTGACCCGGCCTCCCGCGCCGCTGCCGGGCAAGGTCCCCGTCGGGTTGAAGGCCGTCATCGAGCGTTGCCTGGAGAAGGAGCCTGCTCGGCGCTACCAGCGGGGCGGCGAGGTGCGGGCGGCGCTTCAGGCGTTTCAGACGGGCGAGGTCGTTCCGTGGGCGGCGTGGCGCTATCGGCTGGCGAAGCGGAAGTGGCTGGCGCTTGCGGGCCTGCCGGTCATCCTGTTGGCGGCAGCCATCGGGTTGAACGTCGGTGGCTTGCGTGACCGGCTGTCGGGGAAAACCGGGCCGCCGGCGGACTTCATCAAGCTGGCCGTGCTTCCTTTCGCGAACCTGACTGGAGACGAGGAGCAAGAGTACTTCAGCGACGGTTTGACCGAGGAGACGATCGCTCAGCTCGGCCGCCTGCACCCGCAGCGCCTCGGCGTGATCGCGCGCACGTCCGTCATGCGTTACAAGAAGACCGAGAAGCCGATCAACCAAATCGGCGGCGAGCTCGGCGTGGATTATGTTCTGGAAGGCAGCGCGCGCCGGGAGGGTAACCGTGTCCGTATCACCGCGGCGCTCATCCGGGTGCGCGACCAGACGCAAGTCTGGGCCGAAAGCTATGAGCGGGAACTGGCCGGAATCCTGTCCTTGCAGAGCGACCTGGCTCGGGGCGTCGCGGGGTCGCTCGCGCTCAAGCTCCTTCCCGCCGAACAGACTCGCCTTTCCGCAGCGCGCCCCGTCAACCCCGAGGCGTACGAGGCGTATCTGAAGGGCCTTCACCACTGGTACAAGCTGACGCCGGCTGAGATCGACGCGGCAATGCAATACTTCGAGCTGGCCCTGAAGAAAGATCCGAATTACGCGCTGGCCTACTCGGGCATCGCGGCAATCTGGGTCGCGCGTAACCAGATGCAATTGACGCCGCCCGGTGAAGCCTTGCCGAAGGCGAAGGCGGCCGCCCGGAGGGCCCTGGAGCTCGACGGTACGCTCGCCGAAGCCCACCACGCGATGGCCCTGGCCAGGTTCCAGGAATGGGACTGGAGCGGCGCCGGGCCGGAGTTCCAACGATCGATCGAGCTCAACCCGAGCGATCCGGATGTGCGGGCCTTCTATTCGCACTACTTGCTCATCATGCGCCGTCCGGACGAGGCGATGCGGCAGATCGAGCGCGCCCTGGATCTGGACCCATTCAGTGCTCTCTTCCGGAGCCTCTACGCCATCGACCTCATGTTCGTCGGACGGCATGACGACGCCATCGTCGAGGCGCGCAAGGCGCTCTCCACGCAACCGGATGCGGAGGTCGCCCGCTATGCTCTCTGGAGCGCCTTCTTCTGCAAGGGTCTGTACGGGGA
>JBOGJK010000842.1:0-2270 GCA_050745345.1 Thermoanaerobaculia bacterium | reverse complement strand
GGGACACCGCGAAGATGGTGAGCTACAACCGCGAGATCTGGCGCAAGCGGTGGCCGATCCGCGACTACACGCTTCCCTACATAGCGCTGATCAAGGGCCGGCGGTTCGAGCGCCTCATTCGCGAGCTCTACGGCGAGGGCCAGATCGAAGATCTCGCGCTCAACTTCTTCTGCTGCTCGAGCAACCTGACCCGGGCCAGGCTCGTGGTTCACCGGCGGGGAATGATCTTGAAGGCGCTCGCCGCGTCGGTCGCGGTGCCGGGTCTGGCGCCGCCGGTCTTCGACAACGGCGACCTGCTCGTGGACGGCGCGGCGCTCCGCAACCTTCCGATCGACGTCATGCGCGAGTCCTGCGACGGCGCCGTGATCGCCATGGACGTCTCTCCCTCGGTGGACCTCGCCGTCGATCCGCTCCTCATGCGAAATCCCTCCCCGTGGCAGCTCCTGATCCAGGACCTGACGCGAACGAAGCGCAAGTTCCCGGTCCCGACGATGCTCGAGATCCTGTCCCGCGCCTCTTCGCTCTCCAGCCTGGATCAAATCGAGGGCCTGAAGCCGCAGGCGACGCTCTACCTCCACCCCCCGCTCGAAAAGTACAGCATGTTCGACTTCGATCACCTCGACGCGCTGGTCCAGGCCGGATACGAGTATGCGGCGCCGATCATCGAGCAATGGCGCCGCTCGGCGGCCGAGGCGAAACCCACCGCCCGGCGCACGCGCACCACGGTGGTGGCCTGATGCGGGGTCCGGCGCCGTGCTATCCTCCGCCCGTCGTTCAAATCCCCGGCAATCTGCGATGGACCTGAGCCGTTCTGAGCAAGACGCTGCCGCGGCGCCCCGCCAGCCGGCGACGTTGATCGAGGCGCTCGCGCGCCTGCCTGAGGACCCGGACCGGGGCTTTCGCTTCGTCGGCTTCGGCCCTGCGGAGAGGCAGGTCAGCTGGAGGGAGCTCGTCCGGGAGACGGGGCGTCGCGCCGACTGTCTCGCCGCTCTCGGTTTCGAGCGGGGCGACCGGCTCGCCATCGCGCTCTCGGACGGAGCCGAGTTCGTCTTGAGCTTCCTCGGAGCGGTCCGGGCCGGGGTCGTGCCGGCGCCGCTGCCGCCTCCCCCCCTGTTGAATCGCTCGTTCGGGCCCTATCGCGGGTCCGTCGCCCGCATTCTGGCGAGCGCGCGGGCTCGGGCGCTCCTGACTTCCGAGGACGCGCGGGAGGCTTTCCAGCCCCTCGCCTCCGAGGAGGCGGGCGGCATGCCGCCGGTGCTCTCCGTCGAGACGGCCTTCCGCGGGCCGGCTCCCGTCCTCGAGAGGCCCCTGATCGGCCCCGACGACCTCTGCTTCCTGCAGTTCACCTCCGGCAGCACCGCCTCGCCCCGCGGCGTCATGGTGACCCATGGGAATCTCGCGGCCAACCTGGAGGCCCTCGGAGGCCCGGCCGGCTTCGGGCCCAAGCGCCCGGAGGACCTCATCGTCTCGTGGCTCCCCCTCTACCACGACATGGGGTTGATCGGCATCGTTCTGGGAGGCCTCTACCACGAGGTTCCGACCGTGGTCCTCTCGACCTCCTCCTTCGGGCGGGACCCGAGGATCTGGTTGAAGACGATCCACCGGTACCGGGGCACGATCACGTACGCGCCGAATTTCGCGTACGCGCTGGTGACCCGGCGACTGCGGGAGGCGGACCTCTCGGGGCTCGACCTCTCCTGCCTGCGCGTGGCCGGCTGCGGCGCAGAGCCGATCCAGGCGGCGACGCTGCGCGACTTCGCGGCGAGGCTCGAGCCGGCGGGCTTCCGAAGCGAGGCGCTCCTGCCGAGTTACGGGATGGCCGAGGCGACCCTCGCGGTGACCCTGCACCCGCGCGGAACGCCGCCTGTCATCGACCGGGTCGACGGGGAAGCACTTGGCCGGGGAGACGCCCGGCCCGCCGAGGAAGCCTCCGGCCGGATCGCCGAGTTGGTCTCCTGCGGCCCGGTGCTCCCCGGCCACGAGCTCGCGATCCGCAGCGCTTCGGGGGAGACCCTGCCGGACCGGCGCGTGGGAGAGATCACCGCGCGGGGGCCGAGCATCGCCCGGGGCTACTGGGAGGCCGAGGCCGCCAACACCCAGACCTTTCGCGGCGGCTGGCTCCACACCGGTGACCTCGGCTATACGGCCGGCGGAAACCTCTTCGTGTGCGGCCGGACCAAGGAAGTGATCATCGTCCGGGGCGCGAACTTCTATCCGCAGGACATCGAGTGGGCCCTGCGCGACCTGCCGGGGATCAAGCGGGGCAACGT
>JBOGJK010000841.1:0-7685 GCA_050745345.1 Thermoanaerobaculia bacterium | reverse complement strand
CTCTCGTGGTGCGCATAGACGATCGGGAGGCTTCGCCGCATCGTCCGCATCGGGGACAACAGCTCTCGCCCGACGACCGGGTGTTCTTCGATGACCCGCCGCTCTTCTTCCGTCAGCTTTCCGGGCTTCTCGAGAATCGCGTCGGGGACGACGATCTTTCCGATATCGTGAAAGAGCGCGCCGCGGCGCATGTCCGTGCGTGCCGCCGCGTCGAGCCCGAGCCGGGCGGCGACCCGGTCGGCGCGCTCGGCGATGCGCCCGCTGTGCCCGGCCGTGTGCGGATCCCGCGCGTCGATCGTTCGGGCGAGCGTCAGGATGACGTGTTCGGCGTGCTCGTGCTCGTCGGCGAACTGCTTGAGCATGACGAGCGAACGCACGCGTGGAAGCAATTCTTCGGGCGAAAAGGGCTTGGCCAGGAAGTCCGTGACTCCCGCTCGTGTGGCGCGGATCTTCTCGGCCGAGCTGGGAAAGCCCGTGAGCATCACGACGGGCAGGAGCCGCGTTCGGGGATCCGACCGGATCTCCTCGAGGACGTCGTGGCCATTGCGATCAGGCAGTTGCAGGTCGAGCAGGACGAGATCTGGGGCTTCCTCCCGGATCCGAGCTAGGCCGGCCTCGGCCCCGCCGAACTCTTCGACCGCATACTTGGCGGTCGTTAGCAGCCGGCGCAACAGCCGCCGCACATCGCCGTCGTCGTCGATGATGAGGATGCGGCCCGCAGTCGCGTCCGGTGTGGCTGTCCCTTGTGTAGACGAGTCCAAGATGTGACAATTCTAGCTCGAAGCGGCGCCGCCGGTTGGAACGTACTGCTCGCCGGTGCTCGACGACACCCGATGGCACGTAGCGGCGTTTCGTCCCAACTAGAAGATGAACGACCGCGGCTCGACCTCGTTTCGGCCCTGGTTCGCGCCGAGGAGATCGGGACCGAAGAAGAGCTGCGCTGCGTCTACCTGCCGGGGCGCCGGTTCCGTCTTCGGTTGGGCCCCCAGTCGAGTCGCTCTCACGCCGCCGTGTGGGGCTGCTGAGGCGGTCCCATCAGGCGCAGGATCCGCACGTCGTCCTCCCTCAGCTTCAGAAGCAAGCCGCGGAACTCGTCGAGCAGGCGGCCGTCCCACCACCCCTTCTCGACCTCGCTCGCCATGACCGAGAGCGCCTCGGCTCGCGGCAGCGCTCCCCGGTATACCCGCGCCGTCGTCAGCGCGTCGAACACGTCGGCGATCGTGGTCACCCGCGCCGTCAGGGGGATCGACTCCCCTGCGAGACCGGCCGGGTACCCTGAACCATCCATCCGCTCGTGATGGTGGAAGACGACGTCCAGTGAGTCACTGAAGGTCTTCATGTTCTGAAGCAGGTCTCGGCCGTCCCGCGGATGCCGCTTGATCTCCGCGTACTCCTCGTCGGTCAACCGACCCGGCTTCAGAAGGATGCGATCGCGGACAGCGATCTTGCCGAAGTCGTGGAACAGAGCACCCCGTTGGACCGTTGCGAGCGCCCATTCATCCAGCCCGATGCGCTCTCCGAGCAGCCCCGCATAGAGCGAGACCCGGTTGCTGTGGCCGTACGTGTAGGGGTCGCGCGCGTCGATCGTCTGCGCCAGCGCCACGATCACCTGCTCCGCGTTCTCCAGCGCGTCCGTCGCGAACTTCAGATCCAGGAGCGCGCGTACGCGCGCCGCCAGCTCCACGTGTGAGAAGGGCTTGGCCAGGAACTCGGTGACCCCTGCCTCGATCGCGCGGATCTTTCTCGCGGGCGTCACCGCGCTCGTAATCATCACGACCGGAGTCAAACGCAGGCGCGGGTCCGACCGGATCTGGGAGAGCAGATCCAGGCCGCTCTTGCCGGGCAATTGCATGTCGAGGAGGATGAGGTCCGGCGCGATCGTGCGCAGCTTCTCCTCCGCCTCCTCGGCCGACGCCGCATCCTCGACGACATGGCCGGTCACGCGGAGGAGACGCAGGAGCAGGCCCCGCACCTGTTCGTCGTCGTCGACGACGAGGAGCAGACCCCTTGAAGACCCTGGGCGGCGAGCGCTCGGGGGTGCCGGGACCGGCGGCAGGGTGCTCACTTGTGACATCTGCCTCTTGTGGAGTTTTCAGCGAAGCGCATGCACGCGTGAAACCCCTGCTTCACGACTTCCCGTCGAGGATGCTGCGCACCTTCCGGGCCAGCGTGTCGGAGCGGAACGGTTTTTGAAGAAAGGCCTCGTTGGCCTTGAGCAAGCCTTGCCGCACGATTGCGTCATTTGTGTAGCCGGAAATGAAGAGGACTTTCATCTCTGGCCTCACGGAAGACATCAGACGCGCCAGCTCCGGGCCGCTCTTGCCCGGCATCACGGCGTCGGTGACCATGAGGTGGAGGGGCTCCGGATGCGTCTTTGCAAGCCTGACGGCTTCTTCCGGTCCCGATGTTTCCAGAACCCGGTAACCGAGTGCCTCGAGAAACCGGCGGGTGAGGGCCCGGACCGGCGCCTCGTCTTCCACGAGTAAGATGGTCTCGGAGCCGTGCGCGGGAGTCTCCTCCGTCGTCGGCGTGACGGGAACCCGGTCTTCGAACACCCTCGGCAGGTAGACCTTGAACGTCGTCCCATGTCCCGGCTCGCTGTAGACCTCGATATGGCCCCTGCTCTGTTTGACGATCCCATAGACGGTGGACAGGCCGAGCCCTGTCCCTTTGCCAGCGCCTTTTGTCGTGAAGAAGGGCTCGAAGATGTGCGAGCGTGTCTCCTCGTCCATTCCCGTTCCGTTATCCGAAATCGCCAGGAAAACGTGAGGACCGGACATTGCATAACCGTGTCGGCGCACATACGAGTCGTCCAGGTCCAAGTTGCTGGTCTCGATCGTGAGCTTGCCTCCCTGTGGCATCGCGTCGCGCGCGTTGACACAGAGGTTGAGGATGACCTGTTCGATCTGAGTCGGATCGGCCTTGACGCGCCCGAGCTGGGGGTCGAGCACCGAGGCGAGATCGATGTCTTCGCCGATCAGGCGCCGCAGCATTCTCTCCAGATCCGACACGATAGTGTTGAGATCCAAGACGACGGGAGTCAACATCTGCTTCCGGCTGAAGGCCAGGAGCTGGCGAGTCAACGCGGAGGCGCGCTCGGCCGCCTTCTGGATCTCCTGGACGTCCTCGTGCAGCGGGTGATCCGTCTGGAGCTGCTCGCGCACCAAGTCCGCGTACCCGAGGATCGTCGTCAGGATGTTGTTGAAGTCGTGGGCCACGCCGCCGGCCAGCGTGCCGATCGCCTCCATCTTCTGAGCCTGTCGGAGCTGAGCCTCGATCTGCAACCGCTCCGTGATGTCACGGGTCGCGCCGCGGAACCCCTGGAATTCGCCGTTCTCGCCAAATACGGTGGCGGCGTTGCTTTCGACGGAACGATAGCTGCCGTCTTTGTGGCGCCAGCGGTGAACCCACCCCGTCCAGCCCGACTTTTCCGCGATGGCTCTCTCCACCACGGAGGCCACGTTCTTCGCGTCCTCCGGATGTAAGAACTCGATTCCTTTCTGGCCGACGAGCTCCTCGGGCCGATGTCCCACGAGTCGCTGCACTGCCGCGTTGGAGTACGTCAGCCGCCCCTCTAAATCGCTCTCCCAGATCCACTCGTTGGTGGTCTCAACGATGGAGCGATATCTCCTTTCGCTCTCGCGGAGCTCCTGTTCCGCCCGCTTGCGTTCGGACCGGTCCCGCGCCTCGGAGAGCGCCCTCTGCACGGAAGGGACCAGTCGGGACAAACGGTCCTTGAGAACGTAATCGGTCGCTCCGGCCTTCACGGTCTCGATGGCGAGCTCCTCCCCCATGTTCCCGGACACGAAGATGAAGGGCAGATCGGGGTTTCGCGCACGGGTGAGCGCGAGCGCTTCCATGCCGCCGAAGGAGGGAATCGCGTAATCGGAAAGAACCACGTCAAACTCCATCCCCTCCAGAGCGGCCGTGTAATCCTCCCGGCTCGCGACGTTGACGAGCTCGCCATCCACGCCGTCGGCTTCCAGAACGGACCGCACGAGCAGGGCATCCCCCGGGGTGTCCTCCAAGTGCAGGATCCGGATCCGGGATGCCATGGGGGTCAAGCCGACGACGTCGAGAGGACCGGTGTGGTCATCGCGACCGACCGAGGGCCCGCGGAGGGCTCTCGTTGATGACGGCCCAGAAAGCCCCCAACCGCCGGACGGCGTCCACGAAGGCGGAAAAGTCCACCGGCTTGACGACGTAAGCGTTTACGCCGAGACGATAGCTCTCGACGAGGTCTCGCTCCTCGCGGGAGGACGTGAGCATCACGACAGGAATCGTCTTCAGACGCTCGTCCCCCTTCATCTGCCGGAGAACCTCGAGCCCGTCCACTTTCGGCATCTTCAGATCGAGCAGGACGAGCGCGGGGTTCCCGACGGGCCGGGTTGAAAACGGTCCGCGCGCATAGAGGTAGTCGAGGGCCTCCGCCCCGTCGTGCACGAGGACGACCTCGTTGGCGAGATTGTATTCGCCGAGAGCCTCCAACGTCAGCTCGGCGTCGTTGGGGTTGTCCTCGACAAGAAGGACCCGCTTGATGTCTGCAATCATGAAGGTTGCTCCTTTTCCCCGAGTGGAAGCGAGACGTAGAAAACGGCCCCGCGGCCAACCTCGCCCTCCGCCCAGGCCCGTCCCCCGTGCCGGTGAATGATCCGCCTAACGTTAGCGAGGCCGATGCCCGTTCCTTCGAACTCCTCTGCCCGATGCAGCCTCTGGAAGACGCCGAACAGCTTGTCGGCGTAACGCATGTCGAAACCGACCCCGTTGTCCCGAACGAAGACGACGATCTCCTCCGCCTGCTGGTAGGAGCCGATCTCGATCTCGGCGTCGGGCCGCGTGCTCGTGTACTTGAGGGCGTTGGAAAGCAGATTCACGACGACCTGGCGCAGGAGGGCTGGGTCTCCTCGCACGACGGGAAGTCCGTTCGTCTTCCAGACGACTTGCCGGCCAGCCGTGTCCGGTCCAAGTTCGTTGCGCACGCCGGCGACCAGCTCGGCGAGATTCACGGGAGCCAGGTGCATCTCGGCCCTTCCCATACGCGAAAACGTCAGAAGATCGTCGATGAGGCGTCCCATCCGTCTGGCAGAATCTATGATCGTCTGAAGGTAGCGCCGGTTCTTCTCGTCGAGCGAGTCGGCCGCTCCCCTCCCGAGGAGCTCCGCGAACCCCGCGACGTGGCGCAGTGGGGCGCGCAGGTCGTGCGAGACAGAGTAGCTGAACGCTTCGAGCTCTCGGTTGGCGGCTTCCAGTTGTGCGCTCCGTTCGGCCAGGAACTGCTCCGTCAGTTTCCGCTCCGTCACCTCAGTAACGACGCCCATCATACGAACCGGATCCTGTTTGTCGTTTCTGTAGACGCGGCCCTGCGCGGCGATCCAATGAACCGAACGGTCTGGCCAAAGAATGCGGCACTCCATGTCGAAACGCCCGCTGGCGAAGGCCTCCTGAAACCTTCCCTTGACGAGCTCTCGGTCCTCCGGGAGAACGTGGGTCAGGAAGATCTCCGAGCCCCATTCGGGTCGAAGCGACGGGTAGCCGAAGATCTGGTCGTGCCGCAGCGATCGAACGCTCGTATCGTGGACGAGATCGAGGTCCCACGCGCCCGTGTGAGCAGACTCCAGAGCAAGATTCACTCTCTCCTCGCTCTGCTTGAGAGCCTCCTCGGCACGCTTGCGCTCGGTGATGTCGCGGAACACGACAACGCCTCCGCCGATCGCACCCTGCCCGTCGTGGATCGGTCTGCCGGATACGCTGATCGAGACTCCATCCGGCACTCGCGGGTTACGGATGAACATCTCGACATCGTCAGGACTTTCACCATGTATCGCGCGCACGAGGGGGAGCTCCTCGGCGGGAAACGGGGTGACGGTGTCGGGCCGAAAGACGCCGTAGGTCGAGGGCCAGTCCGCAGGATCCGTCGCGATTGCTCCCAGGCCGATGATTCGCTCCGCCGCCGGGTTGAAAACGACGAACTTGCCATCCCGATCCGCGACGACCACGCCCTCCCCGACGCTGTCGAGAATGGACGCCAGCCGGCCGCGGGCCTCCTGGAGTTGCTCCGCCCGCCGACGGAGTTCCTCGTCTCGGTCCCCCACGTCGCCGACCATCCGGTTGATCGCTGCGGCGATTTGGGCCGGCTCGTCCTTGCCGGAGAGCAGAATGGGGTGGTACTCGCCACGCCCCGCGGCCTCGATGCCGGCGAAGAGGAGCCCTGCTCGCCGCCGGTACTGGCGGAAGAGCAAGGAAGACCCAACGAGGAGGAAGAAAGAACAGCCGATCGCCACTGCCCAAAAGACGAAAGACAGGCGTGCCTCGACCTGGTCACGGAAGCGCACCTCCTTCGCGACCCGATCGCGCTCGAGGCTTGCCAGATGCTCGAAGCGCCGGCGCAGCGCCTTGATCCCCTGTCTTCCCACCTCGGGATCGAGCTCGGGAGGTAAGGGGGCCAGAACGATCCCGTCCTCACGAAACGCCGGCGGATGTTGGCGCAGATACTCGATACGGGGCTCGGCCCACGCCTGCCGCCACTGCCGGACGCCTTCTTCGATTTCCGCCAGGATCCGTCGCTCGTCGGTCTCCGAAGCGAGCAATGTGCGCAGTTCCGCCGCAACCGGTTCGTATTGCGACGCGGCGAGCCGGTAGGGCTCCAAGTATGGCTCCTGTCCCGTGGTGCGAAACCCGCGCACGCCCGACTCCATGTCGATGATGAGCCGCTCCAAATCGTTCGTCCGGGTGAGGGCCCCCTGCTGACGTTCGATCACCTCTTGCGTTTGCCGCAAATTGAGCCGGTGGTTCAGGAAAATGAGCAGGGCGAAGACAATTGGGACTGCGACTGCGAAACCGGCTCCAATTACGATCCGGCGAGCGAAGGTCAAGTCACAACCTCACGTGGAACCTCACCTCAACCGGGTCCACGCCGACGGTACGGTCCCGAGCCTAGATCCTGTAAGCGAAGCTTGGCTAAGATGTTACTCCCAGTGGCCGCGGAACTCAATTCGATTCTCAGGATGCCCTTCGGCTCGTAGTAAACGCTCGGCACGCCCGAGTCTGCTCGTGCCGTACGCGATCCAGAGCGGCGCCGGGGTCCGGGCCCGCCCGGTCCTACGGGCGGACAGAACCTGCGTCTGCAGCTAGGCAGCGCAGAGGTCGACCCATAGCGATCGGCCCTCTCTTCGTGGCGGGGGTCTTCTTTCTGCTGCAGGCGCTCCTCGGAGGTCTCCATCTCATCGCGAGACTCAGCCAGGCATCGGCGGCGAGACGTCGGCGACTCGCCGGCCGGAGCGAGCTCGGCCGGGAAGCGATCAGCGCGCCGCGTAGGTGGGCGTCCGGTCCGGACTCGTCGGGGTCTTCTTGCGCGCGGACGCCGTTGTTTCAGTCTTTTGCGTCGAGCCGAGAGGGGGTGGCCTCGACGCGGCGGGGCTTTCAGCTCGCGCCCGGGACCGAGTCGATCTCCGCGGCGACAGCCCGAAGGCCCTCGACCGCCTGGCGGTCCCACCACCCCTTGCGCACGCCCTCGTCGAGGACATCGAAGGCCGTCGCGACGCTCAAGGCCTCGCGATAGGAACGGTCGTGAGTCAGCGCGTCGCAGACGTCGCACACCGTGACGAGCCGGACCGCCATAGGAATCGCGTCGCCCGAGATTCCCTCCGGATAGCCGGAGCCGTCCAGCCTCTCGTGGTGCGCATAGA
>JBOGJK010000840.1:0-1637 GCA_050745345.1 Thermoanaerobaculia bacterium | reverse complement strand
GGCAACGAGCCCGGCCGCGGCGTTCGGCTCTTCGTCCAGTATCTGCTCGACGGCAAGCCCCGCGCGATCACACCGGAGGGGGTCAGCAGCGTCCGCGTCTTCCATGCGGTCTCGCCGGACGGCAGGTCGGTCCTGGTGGCGGGGCCGGACCGGAGGATCGCCGTCTACTCGATCGAACCGAGCGAGCCTCGCCCCGTGCCCGGACTCGGCATCGAGGACCTGTCCATTCGATGGACGGCCGATGGGCGCTCGCTCTACGTCTGGCGCTCCTCCGCGCCGCCGGGCCGGATCGACCTGGTGGATGTCGAGACCGGGCGGCGCACGCTCTGGAAGGAGTTCCGCCCTCCGGATCCGGCGGGTGTTCTGCAGGTCGGCCCCGTCGTGATCACGCCGGACGGCAGCTCCTACGTCTATTCCTATCGCCGCGTGCTCGACGAGCTCCACCTGGCGACCGGCATCCGCTAGAGAACGATGCCGCTGCGTGTGGGGTTCATCGGCCTCGGCACGATGGGCGCGCAAATGGCTCGCAATCTCGCGAAGGCGGGGTTCCCGCTCGCCCTCGCGACGCGCACGGCCGGCAATGCCCGCGCGCTCGCCGCGGAGTTGTCGGCGTCGAACCCGCGAGTCGGCGCCTTCCAGCGCTTCGACGAAGTGGGACGGGAGTCCGATGTCGTCGTCTCCTGCCTGCCCGACGCCCCCGAGGTCGAAGAGGTCCATCTCGGCCCCGGGGGAGTCGCGCAGGCGGCCGCGCGCGGCACGGTCGTCATCGATTGCTCGACGATCGCGCCCGAAGCTGCCCGCGCGATCGCGGCGCGGCTCTCGGAGCGCGGCATCCCTTTCCTCGACGCACCCGTCTCCGGCGGACAGAAGGGGGCGATCGAGGGAACCCTGACCTTCTTCGTCGGCGGCGAGGCCGAGGCGCTCGAGAAGGCGAGGCCGGTCTTCTCCGCGATGGGCAGGCGCGTGACGCACCTTGGCCCTTCCGGCTTCGGCCAGCTCGGCAAGGCGGCCAACCAAATCATCGTGGCCGGCAATCTGATCGCAGTCTCGGAAGGGATCGCCTTCGCGAAGAAGGTCGGCCTTCCTCTGCCGGCCCTCCACGAAGCGCTGGCGGCGGGGGCCGCCAACTCGTGGGCGCTCGAGGTGCTGGGAAAGAAGATGATCGCGCGGGACTTCGCGCCGGCCTTCGCGATCAAGCACCAGCAGAAGGACCTGGCGATCGTCCTCTCCACGGCGCGCGAGAAGGGGGTGCCGCTGCCCGGCACGGCGCTGGTGCACCAGCTCCTCTCGGCGCTCGAGGCGCAAGGGCGCGGCGAGGAAGGGACGCAGGCGCTCCTGACGCTGTACGAGGAGTTGTCGGGCGCCTAGTTCCGCCCTCACCCCGACCCTCTCCCGGAGGGAGAGGGGCGGATCAGAGGCCGATCGCGTCGAGAAACTGGCCGGCCACGATCGGGGCGTCGTAGCGCGCGACGTGCCGCCGCCCCGCCGCTCCCAGGCGCCGCCGCTCGGCCTCGTCCCCGACGAGACGGTCGAGCGCGAGGGCGAGCGCCGGCACGTCGCACGGAGGGATGAGCAGGCCGCACTCCCGGTCCGGGACGACCTCCGGAACCGACGCGATCCGGCAGGCCACCACCGGC
>JBOGJK010000839.1:0-3800 GCA_050745345.1 Thermoanaerobaculia bacterium | reverse complement strand
GTCATGGGACAGGCGGCCGAAGCTATCACCACCCTTCGAAGTTCGGGCGAAGCTCATGGAATCTGGACATGGAGAGAGTTCTCGGAGGCCGAGAATCTTCGGCCCGGAATGCCACTAAATACTGAATTTACATCGGTTTAATCTCATCGAGATCAAGATCGGATAGCCTTCCCTAACCGTATTACGTCTAATTATTTATATCGACAGAATATGAATAATCTGGACGGGTCTTCAGCAGGCAGGATGACTTCGAAGCAAACCATGAGCCCGCCACCCACTCCCCTGACGATAGGCGCCGTCTCGCGGGCGACCGGCCTCTCGCCGGACATCCTGCGCGTGTGGCAGAAGCGCTACGGCTTTCCGGTGCCGCGGCGCAAGCCTTCGGGCCATCGGCTCTACTTTCCCTCGGACGTCCGCCGGCTGCGCCGGATCGCCGAAGCGATCTCCCGCGGTCACCGTCCGGCACAGGTCGTGCCCTTGCCCGAGGCCCGTCTGGAAACGCTGCTCGCCGGAGAGGACCTGGCCGGGCGGCCGGAGGAGGCGCGCCTGCGCCCGGTGGAGGCCCTGCTCGACCACGTGAAGAACCACCGGCGCGCAGAGCTGACGGCCGCATTGCTCGCCGACGCGGCGACGATGGGGCCGCTCGACTTTCTGGAGTCGCGCATTGCGCCCCTGACCAGCGAGGTCGGAGAGGCGTGGGCTCACGGGGCGATCGGAGTTCATCACGAGCACTTCTACTCGGAGTGCGCCGAGGATGTCCTGCGCGCGATCCGGCTCCCGTTCGAGAGACACGCGCAGGGGCCGGCGGTGCTCCTGGCGACGCTTCCGGGAGAGCAACACGACCTTGGCCTCCAAATGGTCGCGCTGGTGACGGCGGTGGCGGGTCTTCGCCCGCACCTGCTTGGGACCGACTTGCCCGTTTCCCACATCGCCGAGGCCTGGGTCCTGCGCAACGCGGAGGCGATCGGTCTGAGCGTCTCGCTGTCGTCCACCGGGGCGACCGTGCGCCGGCACCTCACGGAGCTGCGCAACACGATCCCGATGACCGTGCCGATCTTCGTCGGCGGCCGGGGGGCGCGTCGCGCCAATCCGCCCGCGGGTGTGGCCGTCGTGGAGGAGCTGCGCAAGCTCCACGACTGGATGCGGACCCTCAAGGCCCGGGCGTCGTAGCGGCCGGTGCTGGGAGCTCGCTCGAAATTGACGCCGGGTCCGCGCGGGCTTTAGCGCAAGACGCCATGCCTAGCTTGCGCAGGCGTTACCCGCCCCCTCCCCATTGCCCCGAGCGATCGGGGCGTCTTTCTTTGGAAGCTGGCGAGGGCGCGGAACTTCAAGCGCAATTTACGCAGGCTTCCTTCGCGCTTGACTCCCCGGTCTTACAACTCCGCGTTCAATGAGGAGGATGGCTTCTATGAAACATCGATTTCGAAGGACGTGGACCGCGTGTCTTTCCTTCGCCCTCGTGGCGGCCGCGGCGCTCTCCATGCCGGTTGCGGCCCAGGAGGCCTTCTACCAGGAGGTCGCGCGCGACGGGCGCCTGTACGTCTTCTCGTCGGAACAGAACCTGAGAGCCTGGGAGGCCTCCAAGGAGCTGACGGTCGGCACGATCACCCGCCCCGGCTACGGCCCCAACGGCGAGACGGTCGTCTTCGACGGCCCGAGGGCGGTCGAGCTCTTCAACCAGAAGTATGGCAAGAGCGACGCCCCGCCCAAGGAGGTCAAGAGCGAGGAGGTCAAGCTCCCCTTCAACGTGCAGTACCGGATGCCGGGGCTGCGCCTCACTTTCCCGAAATTCGAGTTCAACTGGACTAACCGCATGCAGATCCGGTTCACCTACGACGACCCGGACTCGGCCGCGCTCCAGTCGAACCGGGCATCCTTCCGGATTCGCCGCTTCAAGACGAAGTTCGACGGCTGGATCTACTCCCGGAATCTCACCTACGAGTTCCAGGTCAACTGGGTCGGGCTCGGGATCTCGGGCTTCAACACGCCACTGGTCGAGGACGCCAACCTCGATTACGACTTCACGGGGGGCAAGCGGGCCTTCCGCCTGAAGGTCGGCCAGTTCAAGGCGCCCTTCGGCCGGCAGGAGCTGACCTCCTCGGGCAACCAGCAGTTCGTGGACCGCTCGATCGCGTCGGTTCTCTTCGCGCCGTCGCGGCAGGTCGGCGCCCAGATCCACGGGCAGCTCGGCAGCGCGTCGGTGCCGGATATGGTCACCTACGCGGCCGGCGTCTTCAACGGTAACGGCATCGTCCAGCCCACCAACGACAACGACGAGATGGAGTACGTCGCCCGTCTCATGTTCTCCCCGGTGGGCAATGTGGGCTACTCCGAGTCGAACCTGGAAGGGTACGACTTCCGGGTCTCTGTCGGAGGCGGTTACAACCGCAACCCCAGCGTGGTCCGCCCCCTCACGGGAGCCCCGACCGGAATCGATGTCGTTTCGGAGTACGGGGCCGACGTGGTGATCAAGGCCATCAAGGTTCTCTCCGTCTACGGCGAGTACTACTGGCGCAACCTCCGGGACGGGGCGGGCATGCACACCTGCCAGACCGGTTTCACGGGCCAGATCGGCGTTCTCTTCCTGCCGCGGTGGGAGATCGCGGGACGGTGGTCCGAGACGAACCTGAACGTGGATCGCGATGACCGAAACATCAGAGAGCAGCGTGTCGGCCTGAGCTGGTACGCCAACCGGCACAACTGGAAGGTCCAGGGCGACTACGGCTGGTTGAAGGCCGAGAACCTCAACGGCGCCAACGGCCAGCCCCCCGCCCGCAACAAGGACTTCCGGATCCAGGCGCAGCTGATCTTCTAGCGCGGTGCGGTTCTCGGCACCTTTACGAGGAATTCAAGTCATGTTTACACCCCAACTTCACACTCCGACCGGAGTCTAAGGAGCGAATCATGAAGACACTTCGCAGGCTGGGACTGGCTGCCGCCGCGGCGGGTGTTTGCACGCTGGCGCTTGCCGCCGAAGGCGCGCTTCAGGTGGATCCGAAGCTCGCGGGCTACGAGAAGGTCTCCGGCGTTTCCGGCAACCTCTCCTCGATCGGCAGCGACACGATGAACAACCTCGCGACCCTGTGGGCCGAGGGATTCCGCAAGTACTATCCCAACGTCAAGGCGCAGGTCGAAGGCAAGGGTTCCTCGACGGCTCCGCCGGCCCTGATTGAAGGGACGGCGCAATTGGGGCCCATGTCGCGCAAGATGAAGAAAGAAGAGATCGACAAGTTCGAGGCCAGGTACGGCTTCCCACCGACCGGTGTCCGCACGGCGCTCGACGGTATCGCCGTCTATGTCAACAAGGACAATCCGTTGAACGAGCTGACCCTGGACCAGGTGGACGCGATCTTCTCGAAGACGCGCAAGGGTGGTTACAAGGAGGACATCACGACCTGGGGCCAGCTCGGCCTGACCGGGGAGTGGGCCAACAAGCCGATCTCCATCTACGGCCGCAACTCGGCCTCCGGCACGTACGGGTTCTTTAAGGAAGTCGCGCTCTTCAAGGGAGACTACAAGGACTCGGTCAAGGAGCAGCCGGGCTCCGCCTCCGTCGTGCAGGGCGTCTCGGAGGACAAGTACTCGATCGGCTACTCCGGCATCGGCTACGTGACCTCCAACGTGAAGGCGTTGAAGCTCGCCAGGAAGGCGGGGGAGCCGGCCTACGGCGAGAGCTACGAGAACGTCCTTTCGGGCAAGTACCCGCTGGCCCGCTACCTCTACGTCTACGTCTCGATCGATCCTTTCAAGTCGGGCGAAGGAAAGATCTCGCCGCTGACCCGTGAGTTCATGAGGTTCGC
>JBOGJK010000838.1:0-6196 GCA_050745345.1 Thermoanaerobaculia bacterium | reverse complement strand
TTCGCGAGGTACCCGGACATACCGCGTTCGATCCCGGAGCTGCACGAGCTCTTCTGCGCCGGGCTCGATCAGGACCTCGATCCCGAGGGCCGCTTCCGGCTGGTGCGCGGCGAGCCGACCGTCAACTTCGGCAGGAACCGCGGCAGAAGCCTGCGCGACATCGGCCGCGAGGAGCCCAATTTCCTGCGCTGGATCCTGAAGGGAGACTTCTCGGAGCCCGTCAAGGAGATCGCCAGGAAGTTCCTGCCGCCGGATGGTTAGACCGAGACTCGAGATTCTCTCGATCGACTGCCGACGGACGACTGGCTCACCCCTTCGTCACCCTCTTGAACCGCAGCGTCTCCCCCGTCCTCGCGTCGCGCAGTCGCAGCGATCCCGGCTCCGCCTCGACCGTCCATTTGGAGTTGGCGCCGCGGATGGCCAGCGCGCACGAGGAGCCGAGCGTCTCACCGATGAAGCCGTCTCCCCGCGGGTTCATGTTCAAGCCGCAGGCGGCGGTCGCCTCCCGATCCGTGAACTGCGCCGCGCCGGGGGAGAGGGCCGTCACGGTCGGGTCGAAATGCGGGACGTAAGTCACGAGGACGTCGGTCCCCTCGATGTCGAACCGCATCACGCCCTGCAGGCGCACGTTGTCGTTCTGGTACTTGCCGGCGATCTGGACGAAGAGATCGTACGGGTGGCCCGGATCGGAGGTGAACGAAGTGGTCGTGATCAGGAGGTTGTTGCCCGGGGTCGACCCCCGCCAGGTGCCCGACAGGATGGCCGCCAGGCTGTAGGCCGGGTTTTCCGCGGCCGGGGCGGCTCCCGGAGAGAGCAGCGCAGCGAGGATCAGGGGAGCCCAGAGCTTCTTCATTAAGACCTCCGTCCATTACCTTTGCGAGATCCATTCCGGACTCGTCGCTAGAGGTTTTCCTTCCCTTTCAGTGAGTTGCTCGAGGAGCTCTTCGGCCGGGTGTCCCCCGGCGAGGACGCAGGTCCGCCCGCCGGGACAGCGCGCAGCCCCGCGGCCGTCCGCCGGAGAGCCTCTTCGAACACCTGCTGGAGGGCTTCCTTCTCGTTGTTCGAGCCGTAATAGTTGGGCCGGTCCACCTCCGCCAGCGCCTCGAACTCGGAGAGCGTGACGCCTGCGGGGTCCTTCACCCAAACGGTCCACTCCGCCGCCGCGCTCCAGACGTAATCCTCAAAGGGAGCCGCGAAGCGGTGGATCTCGATCGAGACGGAAGGCCGGTCGCCGCCGTCGGGCCCGCTCCAGGAACAGCCGGGAAACGACTTCATGATCGCATCACGCAGCGTCGCGGCCAGCTTCTCGGACCCCTCGCGGTTTGCCCGGCGGTCCAGGATCTCGAGCGACCACGACGTCCATTGGCCGGGACACGCCACCGTGGGGTCAGCCGAGGCGGTCGGCCGCAGCCCGGGCGGGCCGCAGGCGCCTGCCAGCGATGCGCCCAGCAGGACCGGGAGGAGGGCTTCGCGCACGGCGGCCGGATCTCTCACGGACGGGCGGCGCGCCCGCGGCGGGCCGGGGGCTGGAGGTTCGGCAGCCTCGAGTAGGCGCCCGAGAGAGCCTCCACCTCCCGGGCGAGGTCCGCCACCAGCTCGGGGGGACCGAGCGCGCGGGCATTCTTTCCGTAGCGGAGCACGAACTCGCGCGCTTCGCGGATGGAGACGGCCGGCAGCTCCAGGATCGCCTCGCCCCCCGGCAGGTCTTCGATTGTCTGTTGCGGATGCCAGCGCTGCTCGCGGATCTCGTCGGCGGCCTCCTTCGAAAAGCGAACCCGGAATCGGAACGGTTTCTCTCCGCCGACGAAGAGGCCGAACGTGTGGCGGAAGTAGCGGTCGGCGTCGAAGTCTTTCGGGATCGCGTACCGCTCCCCCGTCAGGCGTGCGTCCTCCATCCGCGAGAGGTAGAAGGTCTTGACCTGTCCGGCCGCGGCGTCGTCCGCGACGGCCAGCCAGTCGCGGCCGGAGAGCACGATGGCATAGGGGCGCACGACACGCGGCTCGCCGGGCGGCTCGCCGGGGTGGCGATAGCGGATCGAGAGAGACACGCCGCGCTGCATGGACTCGGCAACCGCCTGCCACGTCTCTTCCCGAACCGGGCGCTGGGGCGCTAGGCTGCGCAGGGCGATCTTGTCCCGCACGATCTCGGGGCGCAGACGCACCGCGGGGGGCATCAGCTCCGCCAGCCGCTCGTAGCAAGCCTCCAGGTCCCGGGCGAGGGGAGTCCCCCCGAAGAGGGACATGACCTGGGCCGCGACCCCGATCGAGAAGAGGTCCTTGCCGTCCACCGGAAGGAAGGGCAGCACGTAGTCGTGGCGAGAGTAGAGATAACCGTTCTCGACGCGGTCGAACTCGATGGGGGCGTCCAACTCGTCGCGCAGGTAGTCGAGGTCCCGCTGCACGGTCTTGCTCGAAACCTTGAGCTCGCGCGCGAGCGACGAAGCGTTCGGGTGCCGGCCCTCCTTGATCTGGTGGTGGATGGTCTGAAGCCTTCGCCAGAGCGGGCGGTCCTTGAACGCTCCCTTGCGCCCCATGGCGCGATTCTCCCACGCCTGCCGAAGCTGCCAGAAAGTGTCGGTGGGATCCTGCGGCGGGAGAGCAACCGCTGTCACCGGGGACCCGGTGCCGAAGGACTCCGGGGCACAAGCGGCTAGCGGGAAAGCAGTTGCGCCCTTCGCCGGGTCTGGCGCTTTCCTTGCTTTGCCTTGACGTGTGCAGATTCGGTTGAGCTCCGAATCGTCGACAGGGGATCAGACGACCGCGAGGGAGGCGGCCTTGGCGCCCCCCGAACTGGCCGGCGGAGAGCAGGAGCTGCTCGCCGATTTCCTCTCCCGCCTTCAGGCGATCATCCGGCGGCCGGCGGACGCGCCGGGCTCGGCGGACGACACGCGGCCGGCGCTGCGTGCCCGGCGGAGGTCGCGGTCTTGATCGGCGCGCTCTCCTCCGGGGGCGAGCTGGCACTGGCGCTGCTGTTGATCCTCATGGTCGTCGGCATTCTGCTTTCCGGGGACGACGACCTGCCCGGCCCTCGCCGCAGCTTTGCCCGCGCGTCGGGCGCGCAACTGCCCTTCTAGCGACCGACGGTCGTTCCTACTTCAGCACCGCCAGCAGCTCTTTGACCGTCTCCGCCTCGGTGCCGTTAGGCTCGAGCTCGAGATACTTCTGCAAGTGCTCCTTGGCGGCGGCGTTCTTCTTCAGGCTGATGGAGACGATCCCGAGCTGGTAGTGCGCCAGCGCGAAGTCGGGCTTGGCCTCGACTGCCTTGGCGAAGTAGTCCGCCGCCTCCTGCATTTTCCTGGCGTTGAGCGCCTCCGCGCCCTTGTTGTAGATGACCTCGGGCGTGTCGGGATTGGCCTCGGCGTACCTCGCCTGCCATTCCGCGGCCGCTTTCTTGTCCCCCTTCTGGTCCGCCGCCACGGCCATCATCTGATAGAGCGAGGTCAGCGTCGGGTCGAGATCCGTGGCCTTCTGGCCCGCCTCCAGGACCTTTCCCCACTCCTTGTTCTGATAGGCGATCACCGCCAGCGCCTGCCACGCCTGCGGCAGGTCGGGGCTCTTCGCGGCGGCCTCCCGGAACTTCGCCTCGGCCCCCGCCTTATCGCCGGCGTTCAAGAGCTCGACCCCGGAGTTATAGGCCCCCGCGGCCTGTTCCGACGCGGATGGCGCAGCCGGCGCGGCCGCGACCGGCTTCTGAAGCCTCACGTCCACGGTCGTCACCTCGACGGTCGAAAGCTTCTTCTGCTCGACGTGCGGCGTGTAGCCCGCAAGCTCGTAACGAATGTGGTACAAGATCGTGGCGTCGTTGACGATCAGGCCGTAGGTCCCCTTCCGGTCCGTCTTGACCGACAGCTTGTAGGTCGAGATGTTCGGTGTCGTCACCGTGATGACGACGCCCTCGAGGGGGGCGCCGTCGGGGCCGGTCACCGTGCCGGTCATCCGCCCCTGCGTTCCCGCGACCGCGGCGGCTGCGACCGCCAGCGCGGCGAGCGCCGCGAGAGCGTTTCTCGGCTTGGTCATGTTCCTCCTCCGCGGCTATTTCATCAGATTCCCGCCCGCCTCGAAACTCAGGCCCCGGCGGCCTCTTGGCGCCGGGCGGGAAGCGCCTGCAGGATCTCCGCCACCAGCTCGTAGCGTCCCATCGGCATCAGGTGGATCCCGCGGGCGAGCCCGGCGATCGCGGTCGCGAGCTCGCGCGCCATCGCGAGTCCTTCGGCCCTCTCGTGCTCCGGCCCGCGGCCGGACGCGCGCCGCATGCGGTCCTGGACCGCCTCGGGGACGACGACGCCGGGCACCTCGTTGGCGAAGAAGAGGGTCTGCTTGAGCGAGCGCAGCGGGATCAGGCCCACCAGAAGCGGGATCGCCCGGGCTTCCTCGTGCCGGAGGAAGCGCTCGAGCGCGTCCGCGTCGTACACCGGCTGCGTCTGCGCAAAAGTCGCTCCGGCCTCGATCCGCGAGCGCAGCTTCGAAAGCTCCGCCTCCCGGTCCGGCGCCGCCGGGTTGGCGGCGCAGCCGATCGCGAAGGCCGTCGGCGCGCCGATGGCATTGCCCGCGAGGTCGGCCCCGGAGTTCAGGCCCTTGGCGATCCGCAGGAGCCCCAGCACATCCACCTCCGAGACCTGCTTGGCCTGCGGGTAGTCTCCGATCTTGAGCGGATCGCCGCCCAGGCACAGAATCGCCTTGACCCCCAGGCCGGCCGCGCCGAGCAGGTCCGACTGGAGCCCGAGGACGTTGCGGTCCCGTGTCGTGATCTGCACGACCGCCTCGAGCCCGGTGTCTCGCTGGATCAGCGCCGCCACCGCGATCGAGGACATGCGCAGGCGCGCCATCGGGTTGTCGGTCACGTTGACCGCGTCGACCCCGGCGGCGCGGGCCAGGCGCGCCCCCTCGATCGCGGCCGAGGCGTCCACACCGCGGGGAGGCTCGATCTCCGAGGTCACGGCGAAGGCCTCCGGATCCGCGAGCAGCCGCTTGAGACGTGAGGTCTCGACGGCCGGCTCGGCCGCGCGCGGCGTCGGCGATTCGACGACGGAGGGGATCCGGGCGCAGGCCCCCCGCTCCCGCCCGGCGAGCTCACGGGCCATCGCGCGGATGTGCTCGGGGGTCGTTCCGCAGCAGCCGCCGATGATCGCCGCGCCCGCCTCGGCGAAGGCGCGGGCGTACTCGCGCAGGTAGTCGGGGGAGGAGAGGTAGACGTTGCGGCCGTGCGCCACGGTCGGGTAGCCCGCGTTGGGCATCACCGAGAGGGGGACGGTGATCGACGCCGGCAGCCGGCAGAAGATGTCGTGGGTCTCTTGCGGTCCGAGCGTGCAGTTCATGCCGACGGCGTCGGCGCCGGCGAGCTGGAGCGTCGGCAGCGCGTGCGCGGCGCTCTCTCCGAACGCGGTCCGGCCGTCGGCGAGGAAGGTCATCTCGGCCACGATCGGGACCTCGGAGGAGAGGCCGCGCACGGCGCGGACCGCTTCGGCCGCCTCGAGCAGGCTGCCGAAGGTCTCGAGCAGCACGAGGTCGACCCCCCCCTCGAGCAGGACGCGCGCCTGCTCTTCGAAGATCTCTCGCACCTGCGCTAGGGTGAGCGTTCCGTACGGCTTGACCAAGGCGCCCAGAGGACCGATCGAGCCGGCGACGAAGACCAGCTCCCCGGCCGCGGCCTCGCGCGCCAGGCGCACCCCTTCGCGGTTGACTTTCTCGAGAGAGTCCGCCCATTCGTGAGCGGTCAGCTTCACGCGATTGGCGTCCCACGTGTTGGTGGTCAGGATGCGCGCGCCCGCGTCCCGGTAGTCGCCGTGGACTTCCCGGACCGACTCGGGGTCGGTCAGGTTCAGCGGCGACTTGGCCTGCTCCGGCGCGGCGCCTCGGGAGGCCAGCAGCGTCCCCATGGCGCCGTCGGCGAGCAGCACCTCCCGTGCGACCGTCTCTCGGAAGTTTTTCTTCATGACGCCTCCCGGGCCCGAGAGGCGTTCGCGCGATCGCGCGTCGCGGCGCCCCTCATCTTTTCTCCCGTTTCGGAGATTCCGGATTTGGCACCTGGCGGGCCCGCCGCGACGCGGGCTCCGGTTGCCGTGGGGTCCTTCCGCCTTGCCCGGCGGGTTTTCGGGCCGGTCCCTCGCCCACTCTCGATGTGGCAGGACGCCCGCGGACGGGACGCCCTGACAGGCTCAAAGAACGCGCCGTCAACAGTAGACCCGGGCCTCCCGGC